>JAZQAB010000069.1:0-16162 GCA_045545055.1 Clostridia bacterium
ATCAAACCATTTTCAACTGCATAATCTGTTATTGAGTCAAGAATTGTTTCTAATTCATCAACACTTTCACATTTCGCTCCTGTTTTCTCATAAGAATCAAGCTTCAATAATGCAAGTATTCTGTTCCTTGCATAAACTTCATCACTTTCTTCTATAAGACCTGTAATAACACCGTATGATATTAATTTGTCGATTTTTTCGTGTATCATTTCTCTTCCTCACTATAAATGTATCAATTTCCAAAACATACTTACAATGCTTTTCTTATTTTGGACATTAAAAGCATGTGGAATTTCTTAACTGCCATTTACAACAAAATTTTCACTCCCACGCTGTCCAGTTTCGTATACAAAGTCCTCTCTGCTACTGTGACTAAAAAAGTTTATCTATATTCTTATCTTTTAAATACTCATATAGACTTGACACCTACACATGTTCTCCAAAAGTGTTGTTTCATCATAATCTCGCCTTTTCTTCATTACCTGATAGTTTTTATTTTTGAATTGATTATAAATTCAGCATGTTTTCAGCATTTACACTGAATATAAGTTCCTTTTCACGGTCAGAAATCTTTTCTCCGAGAACTCCGTTTATATACACTTGCAGATTACCAATGGGATAATCTGTACCGAAAAGAATACGCTCCGCTCCGACCTTAGAAACAAGCTCCTTTATAACTCCGTAACGTATGATTCCAGTACCTGAAATATCAAGCGATACATTGTCATACTTTTTCATCACGTCAATATGCTTGCGCACTCTTTCATATTCTCCGGGATGTGCAAAAACGAATCTTATGTTCGGATGATTTTTTGCCATAACCTCCATCTGTTCAAGCTCAAGAGTATGAAGATTTACAACCATATCATACTTTTCAAGGTGCTCTAAAAGATAAGAAAATTCTTCACATGAATAGTCCCCCCAATCATGCATATATGGAACAAGCTCTCCAATAAGTTTAACGTTACAATTATGTGCGTATTCTATTTCTTGTATTGATTCTTCGATAAAGTTGGGACTTATCTGAAAACCGGGAATATAATCTCCGCCATACATTTCACGAAGCTTAAGTGCATCACGGTTACACGCACGCAAAACAGAAAAATCAAATGCATTCTTTTTAATAACACTACCGCAAAACTTCTCAATCCCCGCATTCTTTAAATCCCTGTACGTAGTGTCACAAGTCATGTCTATAACCTCTTTATACATACATAAATTATCCTTTTTATCAATAAAAGGATGCATATGGAAATCAATAATTTTAAAATCGTTCATTAAAATTCCTCCCAACATAGATAACTATAGAAGTATCTACCACTTTTTTTACATACTTCACATTACTTAAGATTAAAAATTATTGAGCAATTTCTACTATATATCAAAGAAACATTTTTATTTCACCGTCAACACTTTCGACTACAATTTCTTATCAAGCAAGTATATCTGTTATATTACATATTTTTTTACAAAGCTCGTAACCCAAATTCTACAAAGCAATACTTCTCGTCCCAAAGATTATCTTTCATATTAGTCCATATGTTTCCACGTTTATAGAAATCAGACGGAGCAACTCTCCGGCTTTCGCCCTCAATAAGATGATGTGGTCCCAGCATATTGCGAAGATTATTTACAATAGTAAGCTCTATTGTATTTTCCCCTTTACGAAGTACATGTGACAAATCGCACATAAGGTGTCCCCACATAATACTTCCGCAATCAATACCGTTAACCTTTACATTTACAGCATTAACTCCTTTCTTTTTAAGGAATATGCCACAGCTTACATCATCTATATCAAAGGTTTTCTTTACTGTTATTCTTCCTGAAAAGAATGGAAATCCCTGCTGTTCAATATTTGCAAGCTCGATTTTCGCTTTCGGCAAAGCTACTTCAAATTCTCCGCAATAACGCACAGCATTTCTTTCAAAAAGCTCAAATTCCCCATCGGTATTTACAGAAAAATCACCTATGATATAAATTGATTCAATTTCAGTGTCAAATGTCAGCTTGTTTTTCTCTGTTTCAAAAATCATTGCCTTTTCCAAATCTTCATAAACCTTTGGATTTGGTGCAAAATCAAGCTCTGTTGAAATAACATTTTCCCCTGTTTTCAACAATCCGTCAAGTGATATCTTGCGGAAAGACTTGTCTGCAAAATATCCTCTGTCAGTTTTATCAATTTCTTTTCCGTTTACCAATATTTTAAACTTTTCAGGGGTTTCGCATACAAGGAAAACATTTTCGGGAATTTCTTTTACTTTAAACTTATAATCACAACGCACATTTACATTTCTCTTTAAATCAAGTGCCATATATGTAACATCTGCCGCATTTTCATTTTCGCCTGCTGATTCACCGTCAAAATATACGTCGCAAGTGTCAAGTGTAAGAATGTTTTCACTGCATTTTGTTATTTTCCACATGCCTGAAAGGTCTATTTTTTTAAGCTCTTTTTTCTCTTTATTCAAAGAAAACTTACTGCCATCATCTATCAGAACAAGACAGTCATAAGGTGCAAAGGTATAATGTCCGTTAAAGTCGGTTAAATCTCCCGTTGTAATATCCATTACCTTGCTTCCCTTTGTAAAATCAGCTTCTACAGTTTGATTATTGTTATTTATAAAGTAATAAACCTTAAAATCATCAAATTTTCTTTCTGTATATGATATAAGAGGTGAAGAACAGATATTGTTTTCTTTAACTTTATCCGCAGTGGTTATAATTCCGCCATTTGATTCAAATTCATTAAGAAGCCTGTTTGTGTTTTCAAAAAAGCCCTTATTTTCAGGAATTACAACAGTTTTATATCTTTGTTTTCCTATAACAAGCTCGTTCCCCTCTACTTTTGCATGACGTTCCATGATAATTTCGTCACCAAAATGGAAAAGGATATGCTTTTGCATCAGTGTTTTATAATCATCAAGCAATGCATCGTTGTACTTTTGAAGTTCGCCGTTTTTATCATTATCAAAGCACTTCCAACCGCTTGACTGGTTGTGCAGAAGAAGCGTATCGTATTCTACCTTTCCCTCAGAAAGAATTTTCCCGATTCTTGACATTGATTCATTAAATACGGCATATTCCTCCCACCAGGGTTGCTGATAATACATAGCCGGCGGATAATCACGCTTACGAAGTCCCTGCAGCGAATACCCCTCAAGGTGCTGACAAAGCTTTGTTATCCCGTGTACCATCTGCCACTGAAGTATTGCCTTAAGCTCATCAAATCCAACATTATGTCCGCACAGTGCAAAGGTTTCCGAAAGCACCTCTTTTTTGCCCAGCTGATGCGCCACAGAAGAAACCTGAAGCGGTGTAAAGCAATCAAATATATCTCTTCCCAGCCAGTCCATTCCGGGCATCGTAAAATACTCATAGTGCGTCATACACGCACCGTTTGTTGTAAGCTGATCATAGAGAGATTCTTCCAGAACCATATGACCCGTAAGTCCAAGATTATGTTCTGTACACCAATCGTAAATTCTTTTCATAAAATTCTGTGAAAAGAGCTTTGTGATAAGTCTCCAGAATTTAAGGCGTGTATTTTCATAATCACCTACAGAAAAGAACAACTCTCCAAGCTTTTGGTGCAATGATTCATTATATTCTTTTTCATATTCTTCTGGCAAAATCAGGCTCCAGGGGATACCGTTTCTTGAAATCTGCGGCTCATCACAGAAAAATCCGCAGAAGGAGTCTTTATATTTTTCATAATACGGCTCATATATCTTTTTGATAAATTCATCTGTAACTTTTGCATCCAATGTATCAACATAAAAAGGATTAACCTCATAATAAAAACGGTATTCTACGTTTACGCAAATTGTTCTTTCTGTGTTTGTTATATCCTTATCCCAACGCAGATACTTTTGCTGATACTCTTCTCCCATTCCGTTTACTAAGCCATTACCAAATCCGCTGGGCCAGCCATTTTCATCATATGCCCAAGGCTGCATTACTCGTTTATTTCCTTCTTCAATGCCTGTGGCAATATTACTAAACCACTCTTTTCCCATATATTCAGTGGTAAGTCCGCCCCGTGCATGCATAAAATATCCGCCCATGCCTGCTTTATCCATTATTTCTATCTGCCTTTTTGTTTCCTCTGTATCAAGCTTTGAATTCCATGACCAAAATGGAATCGGGCGATATTTCTTTTCAATGTTTTTAAAATCCATATTGTATATCCCCTCGTAACTAAAATTTATATTTCCTGCAACATTTTCAAGTACTCGGAAAAAGCTGAAAGAATAATCCCAGTACCATGATCGTCATTGTCAATCGTACCAAGCTGCATATAATATTTAGCCTCCATTGAACAGGAAGAGCCTCGGCATACATCATATATATTTCCTTTTGAATCTATCTTTTTCTTTATAAGCCCCGCATAGGCTTTTTTTATTACTCCCTCAAAGTCTTCACGCTTAAGCCAACCATTATTTACTCCACGGCACATTCCCAATAAAAACATTGCCGTGCAGCTTGTTTCTGAATAAGACTCGGGGATATTTAATACCTGATGCCACAAGCCATCACTATCTTGATATTTTTTCAGAGCATACGCAAAGCTCTTAAACATCTCCAAAAGGTCATTTTTACCCTCAATTTTGTCAGGAATATGGCAAAGCACATCCGAAAGCGAATTGAATATCCAGCCGTTTCCTCTTCCCCATGGAACAGAATTTGCTGTAGCTTCCTCCGTAAAATATATATGAGAATATATTCCTTCTTCCTCCATATATAACCTCTCATGATATCCTTTGAACTGACGAATTACCTCGTTAAAATAGAAATCCTCATTATTTAAAAGCCCCATTCGTACCAGAAAAGGAGTTATCATATATGTATCATCCGCCCACATAGTGTCAGGCGTCAATTCTGACTTTGGACGGTGAAACACGCCGTCGTCATATTTTGGAATATTCTGTATTGCAGTGTTATAAAGCTTCTCCATAACATAACGAGCATTGCTGTCAGGATTAATTTTGCATAGCTCTGCAAAATTCATACACATTGAGCCAATGTTATCAAAATCCTTCGCTGCAATATTCTGCAAAAAATTTGTTGTGCCAAAAAGTTCCAAATCGTATTTACAATAATCATAATAAGCACACAAAACAGATATACTGTCATAAAAATACTGCTTTAACTCGTTATCACAAAGTGCCTGTGCCGCATCCAGCATACCAAACTGACCAACCATAAGGGCATAAAACCACTGTGCAAAAAAAGATGTATCCACGTAAATCCTCAGAAATACATTATCTTCATTCAATCTCCAGAAGGTTTGTTTCCATTCGTTATCTATATATGGGTGTGTTATATTAACTCCAAATTCAGGAGCATATTTCATATCAAAGGTATCCCGTGTTCCAAAGGTGCCTATTATTAAAAATTTATCATTTCTATCTCTCTTAGAATTTAAAAAAGGAATTCCTATTATATCAGTTTTCTCAAAAGAAAAACCCCATTTTTCTCCCCGGAGTGATTTTATAAGAATTTCATCCCCCTTATTTACTTTTAATCTATGTGAAAGCGGTATCCTTTTACCGTTAATTATTATCTGTGTATCACTGCGAAAATCAAGGCTGATTTCACCATCTTTCAACGCATATGAAAGTGCATATGCAATATCCCCGCTGTTTTCCCTATAAAATTTAAAGTAATCAATTTCATTTGATGGGACAGCTTTTTTGGGGAATACATATTCACCGTTAAAAGGCTCATCATTTCTGCAAAGCTCGGAAACACCAATACCATCTTCACCCGAAAAGCAATCTATTGGCGAAATTGCTCTCGAATTAAAAATATAATCCTTTGCCCACCATTTATAATAAGGAATAGATGCCATAAACGAGAATTTAAAATCATCTTCTGTACATCTTACCTTAAACATCAAA
This sequence comes from Clostridia bacterium, assembly GCA_045545055.1. Taxonomy (GTDB): domain Bacteria; phylum Bacillota; class Clostridia; order UMGS1883; family UMGS1883; genus UMGS1883. Next base: position 5,904 of record JAZQAB010000069.1, read on the forward strand.
GGATTATCCCCTTGTTTTAAATGCATTCTTACATAGCTTCCCTCTATTTCATCGTAGTCAGCTGTCTCAGAACGATCATATATCTTCTCATTATCATAATAAAGCTCTGCAACTCCCCAAATGTACAATAAAATATCATGTTCTATACAGGCACGTAACATCGTTCCTGCATAAACATATTCTCCGCACTTTGCATAGGGATACAGTTTTTTCAGATCTACGTGCATTTTCCCCTTTGACTGTTCCATATAGAAAACATCATTTTTATAAAAGGGGATGTATTCCACTTCTCCCCGAGGTCTGAGTTGCATCATTCTGTCTGATATTATCTTTATACATTCCTTTATATCTGTTGCAACGGAATGTATTGAATTTTCTTTCTTCATAGTTTAATCCCCTTCTACTAAACTAGCCCCAACATAAGGAATAAGCACATCGCCATTCCACAAAAACACCTCGATGCTTTCAGCAGAGTTCTCTATAAGTTCCACATTAAAGGTATGCTCTCCCGGGTGTGTAAACCTATAGCTTTCCATGTCACAATCAATAAGAGCACCATTTAAATCATATGCCGCTACAATCATCTTAACATGAGTTTCTGAATCTTTGCTGTAGCTTACAGTTCTTGAAAATTTCTTCCCGGATGCATCAAGAGTCAACACACCGCAGCTTATTCCATTAATACCATCGAACCCGGCAGCTGCAATTTTCGTATCATCACCGGATAAAATTGTTACATTTTCAATCCTTATACTTGCTTGTGATTCTGAGCTTATTTCTACATCCATATTTTCGCTGCAAACCGATAAAACATTTTTCGGTGTGAAAACACAAATATACTTTCCGTCCTTACCGTTAAGCACACAATCAAATGAATCACTTTCAATTAAAAGATTAGTAGTATCTGTGTGTATTTCAGCGGTTACCGCACTGTATACCTCCGGCACAAAAAGCTTTATCTTCAGCGTTTCTCCGGAATTAATCACCGCCTGCGTCATATAGCCGGTGGAAACAGCATTGGGCGCCAGATATACAGGTTCAGAACAGACTTTATCACCGCTTATTCCATCATTATTTACAGGAGTAACCGCAAATCTCACATAACATTCTTCGCCCACATCAGGGAGGGCAATTTGTTCTCCGTATGAAAATGCTGTATATACTCCGTCGGCTTCCTTTGACATTTCCCATGCAAGAAAGCTATCACCTTCCATAATCCCAGCATTGTCGGAGTATGTATATTTTCCCGTAAGCAAAGTTTCCGTTTTAACAGCGGTTACATTATCCGCAGCCGGCTTGCTTTTTATAAGCATTGGAGAACTTGACGTATACCCTGCAGACGGATAGCTTCCATCTCCCAGCTTATCCACCTTTACCTGCACACGTATCCATTTTCCACAATGTTCCTCAGTCGGAATAAAGCTTTGCAATGTTGCTCCGCTGATAGGTGAATAAGCAAAGGCCTGGTATTTAGAAACCTCCCACTGATAATAAACATTCATCTGCGGTTCTTCATTTTCATCACGATAATGATAGTCTGCATAAAGTTCTTCATCGCATTTTCCGCTGCCGTTCACAGTAACATCAAAAACCTCCGGATAGCTTTCCGATTTAATTCTGAAAGCCTCCGATAAAACAGGCTCGCCGCCTGCGGCAGTATTTTTAGGTGTGACTTCAAACTTAATATATTTATCTGTATCCTGAGAAGTTGTCACATAAGTTTTCTGTACGGCACCTGAAATCGGACTGTACTCTCCGTCATATGTATCGCTCCGAAGCCATCGAAAAGTAGTACCTTTTTCTTCTGTTGAGTCATCACACATATATGTATAGTTTCCCTCAAGTACTCTTCCAACAATATTTATCCCTTCCCAGCTGACATCTTTTGCGTAAGGAATATCAGCAGCAGATGCACACTCACATATTATCAGGTAGGCAAGCATCAACATAAAAACATGAATTTTTTTCATATTTCCTCCCTTTCCATTGCAAGACAACGTATAAATTTCAGCAAACTGAATATCGGGGCGGCGTCACCACCGCCCCGATATAGCTTACTTATTACTGCACTTCTATACGCACTCAGCGAATAAAATTACTCACTACTGTATCTGTAACAATTCCGTTTGAAACGGATGCTGCATCGAAATAAGGAGCCAGCGTTGTTCTGTTAAGCATAAACACCTTTGCAGTGCCTGCATCAGCGTCAACCGTTGCAGTGTATGTACCATTTTCAAAAGTAGCGATGCTTGCGTTTCTAAGCTTTTTATCATCTTCATATGTTGCTGCGATCATCATTAAATCGTCCGGCACTGCATCATAATAATGAATGGTTCTTACAAATTTGTTTGTATCTGCATCATATGTAAGTGCACTTATGTCCGTCTTCTCTGTTGAGAAGCTGTCTGCTGTATAGCATTTAACACCCCAAAGATATACATCATATTGAGTTCCCGTAGATGCTGGCTTAAACATATAGTCAACCTCTGCCATTGATGTAACAGACACTTTGTAATTGTCCGTTCTGAACGGAAGCACGGTATTTGCTGCATATAATTTTCCGTTAATATATACACCATATACAGTAAAGCTGGTATCAGTGTTCACAGGAGTCTTCATAACAAGCTTTATCTCATAAGAAGTATTCGCAGAATAGTCACAAAGGTATGTCATTCCATCTGTTGAAGTTTCACTACCTCTGAATCCTCCAAGATAAATCTTTCCATCAGTATTAAAGGTTATTCCGGGAGTAGCTTCTGTATCACTAACTACTGCTTCGTCGGTACTCATTGTGCTTCCGTTATACCACCTGAAGTTTGTATTATAATAACCTATTACAGAAGGCTTAAGGTTCATTTCATAAATTGTTACATCTCCTGCTGTCATTTTTGTTGTATCCATTGCAGCAGTTGTCGCTCTTATATTCAACTCACCGTTATTTGTACCGTTGTACGAAAATTTATATCCGTTTACACCATTCTGCACAGATTTAAAGACACCTGTTCCAACTCCACCACTTCTTGTTACGTTGGAAAGTTCCCACACGCCATTTAACGATGTCTTTGTATTATCATAATTAATTACAGCGGCTCCATCAGGTTTAGTTGCATCTGATGTTGGCTCAAAAGCAGTATTTTTATCTGCCTTAATCGTGCATACTGTACCATTTTCAAGAGTTACACTCATTTTCTCGTTTACAAGCATATTATCATATGCTTCAATGCCTGCCTGCGTTTTAACAGAAACATTTCCAAGCTCTGTTTTGAAGTCCTTAACCGACATATACGGTTCAACCCCGCTGATAACACTGTCGCTGAAATTAATCGGATAAAGTCCGTATGAGCCTACTTCTGCAGTTTCAAAAATGTGAGTAGCCTTTAATAATTTATCTGTGCCTGCTAAAACAGTAGTGCTTCCGTCCCCTGCTACCTTAACAGCTTTTAAAGTGTCCGAATTAACCGTTTCTGCCAAGGCATTTAGCGAGTATTCAGTAGCTGAAGCAAATGTCAGTCCCGTACCATCCATATAACCTGTTGTAGTAGCAGGTGCTGTAAAGTTGTCAATCAGATACCATCCGTTATATCCAGCATTTGCGTTGACCTGTCTGAAACGAAATGCCATCGTTTGTTCACCGCTTGCATAGCTGGTTATTGCTGCTTTAGCAAGAGCTGTGCTTTCGTTTACATAAAATCTCATATATGTACCGTCAGAATAAAGCTTAACTATATTCCAGCCTTTTTTTACATTTGCTCCTGAATCTGCATAATATACCTGAGTCCCGCCTAACGTAACATATAAACCTATAGTTATATCCTCCGAAATATCAGGGACATAGAAACTGCAGTGACGGCCCCATTTTTCCGACATGTTAACGTTTGAGCTCATTGTAACACCTGCAGAAAAGCCACATACACTATTCACATTGCCTGTTTGTGTTACCTTTAATGCTTTACCCGTAATACCATACAGATTTTCTACTACAGAAAATGATGTGTTTGCTCCGTTGTTATCTACACCGAGTCCGGTCACATCGCTTACCGTCACCTCACCGATTGTCAGAGATTCAAAATTCTGAACAACCTCCGTTGCTGCAAAAGAGCCCACACTCAACACTGTGAAAAGCATTGTAATTGCAGCAATCACACTAATAAATTTTTTCATAATGTTCATTCCTCCCTTAAAATATATAAATTAATTAATTAATTTACTTAATAATAATAATGGCGTATGCCACACCGTATCGTGTATATACCATTGCTTTATCACTGTCCGGTACAACATAATCCAGACTTTGAACGGTTATGTAGGGTTTTGCCCCCTCAAGCGTATAAACAGCCACACCACCTGAGAATATATACCTTCTGCTTTCGTCAGTACCCTCTGGAATGATTGTAATTCCATTTTCAGACACTTGACTGACCCTTCCTATAACGAGCGAACGTCCCGATGAGTGTCCATAGCCGTCCTCCGTATCGTAATAACCGGGAACCTGTTCGGTATAGTTGTAATCTGCATACATAATCTTATTATTAAATGAGCCACAATTCATCTTAAATACAGTTTCATATCCTACCAATTCAGTATCTTCATTGATTAATGCAATGGCATCTCCTCTCCTGAGAGAACTGAGGGATATATAAGCAGGATCATAATAGTAATATTTTTCCTTGCCGTTTTCATACCCTTTTACAACATCGTGCATTTCCCCGTCATTACCTCTGATTTCGGTGACAGATTCGACAATCATTGGATGAAGATTGTATTTCTTGTTGCTCGTAAGCTCACTTGTGCTTATCTCCAGAACAGCTGCTCCGGGGATGCGTTCATTATCTGCGTCATATACACCAAAATTGAATTTATATCCATGATCGCCCGCTATGCCCGAATATGTTACAAGCCTTGAATATTCTTCGGCAACATTTCCATCCGCATCACGTACTATGCGGAAAAGCGGAACGGAGCTTTTCATATGATATTCACCGTCAAGCACACCATACGTTAAATGGAATTTGATATCATCGTTAAATTGGCGATTATAAATCAATCGATATTTACTACCTTGTTCGACAAAACCTTCCGGTGAGATTGACGGTATATATATATCCTTTACCTTTCCGTCATCATCTAATACATATGCAATAAGTGTCTGTCTGATTTCATCTCCGCTGCTGAGTGTTGTAATTAAATCATCAGCATCACTTTTAACATTATTGATTCTGAACTTTTCGCTCATATCCAGAATAACAAACTGTGAGTCCTGTGCCAATATACGAATCTGTGCCTTTTGATTAAGTGTGCCCTTTTTCCCTGCATTAATCAGATAACCATATTCAACACCATTAATATTCTGATAATATACACCTGAAATTTCTCCCATGAAATTTACTGCAAACATACCTTTGGTGTTCAGGTCAACACGTGCTATATCAAAATCGGGTGCTATATCATATAATTCATTATTAAGGTATACACACTCATCCTCCAACGCACTAACAGTTGCTTCGACAGTTGTATCTGCAACAATCGCCGTTACCAGCATATCTCCCGTATCGGTGTTACTTTTTGCTACAGACACGGTGTCGTATTGCTCTATCATTCCAAACTCGACTGTCTTTCCGTACTTTTTAATAATTAAATCGTAGTCGCTGCTTTCTGCATCAAGCTCTACCGACGCACCCGTATTTATATCACTGATACGTGAAGAGCTTACTGATGTACGTCCCACAAAATAATTATCAAAATTCCATATTTTAACCACGTCATATACATTATCGTTGTCACTGTCAAGAAATTCGGTATATCCATCCCTTGTTTTCATATCCGATGCACTGACATCAAAGCTGGAGGTTCCATTGTATATGAAATCTGCACCAAACTTAATGCTGAGCGAGTCAATTTTACCAGAATCATTCAGATATGTTACCTTTGTAATCTGCGTGTTCACATCTTCTATATCTCTGTTTTCAACATAAACACTTGAAGTAATATTCTTCGGAATAAACCATATGACCGCCTCATCTTTCTCGTCGGTGAAATATTCCATTCTGCATCCTATGTAGTCATGAATTTCATCTGGTGATGAGGTGTACAGACAATCAGTACCGCTTGAAGTTTCTTTAATTATAACGGTGCTATCAGATGTACGTGTTCTTCCGTTAAGCGCTGCGTACTTGTCAGCCACCAAGGTGCCGTCAAATTTTTCCATTCCAAAAAATTCTTCAATAAAAAGCTCAGAACGTGAATAACTTACCGCACTGTTTTCACTCGATGTAACCGAATCCACAACAGGAACAATTTCAAAAAGAATGTTGTACATTAACGTAACAGCATCGCTGTAAGTGATATTTTCATATATGGCTTTTACATTGTCAAAAATATCGCCTGAAAATTTAATGTAGCCATTTGGATATCCGCCATTCATATCTGCCAACGGACCAAATCCGCCTACACGCATTAACATAGAAGCAAATTCCATTGCAGTAATAGCTTTATCGGGATAGAAATATCCATCAAAACCGCTGACTACACCTGCCGCCGCCAATGCATTTATCGGTGCAGCATATTGGTGCTCGGAAGAAACATCTTTGAAATAGTTTTCCGCTACAGTGACTACGAAGGTATTTCCTCCCATTTTCAAAGCAAATGCAGCTGCCTCAGCACGGGTTATTATTTTGTCGGTAGGTATCGCACCCTCTGTAATCCCAAGCTTTACCAAAAGTGTTTCCATACTTTCATATCTGTTAATACCTTCACTCAAAACTACCATACCGCTTTGTGCCGCACTTGGTTTCTGTGCAAAGGCTGTATTTGTTATCAGCATCGAAACAAGAGTGAAAAGCAAGATGATTTTTCTTAAATTTTTCATATTATTCACCCGTCACCTCCATTGCAAGGTACAGCATTTTTGCCGCCATTGCACGTGTTGCTTTGCCTTTAGGGTCAGCAACACCGTCACCTGTACCTGAAATTATTCCCAGTGCACTCAGTTGTGAGAAAGCTTCCCTTGCATAATCTGAAATCTCATCTGCATCAGTAAAGGCTTTAGCCTCCCCTGTCGCTTCATATTTTCCCTTGATGCAACGGTAAATCATTACCGCAAGATCCTCTCTGCTGATATCAGTGCCAATTCCAAAGCTTCCGTCCTCATATCCGTTTACTATTCCTGCTGCGAAAGCTCTGCGAACATACTCCTCATACCACGCGCCTGTGCTTACATCGGAAAATGCTATGTTATTTTCGGCATTTAAGGAAAATCCAAGAACAAGCATTTTTACAAATTCTTCTCTTTTAACGTTGTTGTCAGGCAAGAATTTTCCGTTACCCGTACCGCACACAATTCCCTTTTCCGTAAGCTTTTCAATCATCGGAACAGCCCACGAAACATTTTCCAAATCGTTATAAACGCTTACCTGCGGTTCAGTAATCTCAGGGGTATATCCCTCTATGGATACGTTACCCTTGTCACGTCCGCTTCCACTTCCGCCATCGGTTGATGGTTTTCCCGGATTTACAGTAACGTTTTCTGAGCTTTGTGTATTCCTTGCCGTGGTAACAGCGCTTGTTACCGCTGAGTCCAAAACAGAAAAGCTTGTATATGTCCCCTCCAGCTGTGACGCTACCAACTGAAGCTTATAATCACTCAAATCAGAGTAATCGGTTGTAAACACATCTGTATAATCTGAAAGCAAATTAAAAATCTGTTCTCTGTCTGCACCTGTAAATTCTGTAATAGCAAACAGCTCATAAACCGACTTTACAAAATCGCTGTAATTGGTGTAGGTTTGATTATCAACAGTCTCAAGCACGGTAGACTGCTCTGTTTCTTCCAGTCTATTAAAGCGAGTCAAGTCCAACATCAATGAACTGCTTGTAAATTTTTCCCTTACAGCTTCTCCCGCCGCATTATTAAGAAATACAAGTGCAACAGATGCATTATACTTATTCTTTAAATCAATATAATCACTTAACTCTTCTTGTGCAAGAATTTCCATTGCAGGAATCATAACAAGCACACTATATGACAGGTCAAGATTATTGAAAGAATTATATTCTTCCAGTTTAGATTTAAGAGAATCGGAAGGTTCATCATTTATATCCTCAATCATTGCATTAAGCAATTCATCATCAAAAACTATAGCGCTGCTCATCTCGGAAAGTGTTTCCTCACCATCAGGATTTACTGAGGAAACACTTTGCGGAGTAACAGATACCTTTATATATTTTGCAATCTGATCATCGGTAAGAGTGAATTTTTCTGATGTTGCTCCTGCAATTTTTTCATAACCGCTCTCCTGCATATATGACTCGTACCACTGAAAAGCGGTGCTCGTTTCTTCATAATCAGAAACATAGTCATATTTAACCGTCAGTGTCTCACCCACTACAGTCTTACCTTCTATTTCCGTAACAACTGCACGGGGTCTTTCAAAGTATAAATTAAGCTCATCTTCTGAATATATTCCAAGAAGCTCTTCACGATTAGTAAATCCTTCAATGATTTTTGCTGCTTCTTTCCCTATGTTATCAAGCTTTACATTTTTAAAGAAATCGGTATCCAGACAGAAAACAGGCCGTACATGCATTTTCCCGTGTGCCTTACGCTTTATTATCATATTGGGTTCTCTCAGAGAAACTGCATACACATCATGTACAGATTCTTCAGGTCGGCTGCGGAGCCACCAATATTCACCTGCGGTACCATTACCACCAATTTTTGAAGCATATTTTCTTGCCTCTGAAAGAGAAAGTAAAGCAAATTTCACATCAACGATGCTGTCGTTTACTGCATCCTTGCTGTCACAACTCCATGAATGCGTATTTACATAACCCATGATATCTGAGCTAAGTGGAAAACCATTGTTAAGCTTGTATGCGATATTTTCTTCGTCTGTCGGGTCAAATATACCCTTGGCAAGCGTTTCATGATTGCGTGAAAGAGCTGCATCGAACTTCTCTTCAGTATATAAATCCTCTGTCAGAACCAACACCTCATTGCTGTCCTCAAAATAATCAAGGAGTATGAATTTTTTGCCATTGAGCGTTATTACCCATTCTTGCGGTGTTAGCTTATTTGATGCCATATACTCATCTGTCGAGTAGCACTTCACATTTGTAATATTGACATTGTACTTTTCTACCGATTTGAAAAACAAGTCAAATTCTTTCATACATGTTATGCCGCTTTTTGTCGCTGTGAATGAAATATTCTCTGCTTTTGTTTCACCATTAAGAATAAGCGACTTAACTTTGACTATGTTCCCATTCTCTGGCGGGAGCTCAAATACAAGCATCACGTTATAAAGTGTATCAGGTTTCCAAGAACAGACCTCTGTAGCTTGTTCAGAGTCAAACTCTCCGTTAAAGCCACCTAAATATACCTTTTTGTCGTCGGCAAACGTAATTGTCGGTGCTTTGTATTTGCTGAAAAGGGTTTCGGAGGTGTACGTTGTATCCTCTGCCTTCCATCTGAAGTTCATATTAAAATAATCTTTCTCCGACGGCTGATACGCAAATTCCACCACCGTATACTTACCTTTTGTAAGCTTCGATTCGTCAAGATTTGCACCCTGTCCTCTGATGGTAAGACTACCTGCCTGAGTATTACTCTTGATATTATAAAAATCACGATCATTTATTATTTTTTTCTTTGCAATAAGACTGTCAGTGAAAGCAAAATGCCAAAATCCTCCTACGGTATATGGAGATGTGGCATCACCTGTTACTACTGTTGCCGTGTTATCCACAATTTCGGTCTCAAACAAAATGTCTCCGTTGTCATTTGCAGAAAGTGCAGTCTCGGTATTCCATGCAACAGAATCATATGCATCTTCGACAAAATCCTCCGTCGGAATTACAACCCCATCTACAGTAGGTGCGGTTTTTAACGAATAACAATCCATCTTTCTACCGCTTGAAATAAAAATTATTTTCATTTCATCCGTTACAACATCATAATCATTAGCAATTTCTGTGTTTCCATTCTCAGCAATGGTTGCGATATATACCTCATTACCGGAAAGGTTGGCCTTTACCTCTCCTGCTGTATGAATATCAGGTATTTTTGAAACAGATTTTGCTGTAGTGTCAACACTGTACGTGTCCGAAGAAAGGTTTTCATTTAATGATATAAAATACATATTTACATCTACGGAGTTTCCTATTACTGCATCGTCAATCATAAAATATGCATTGATTGCATTTTGCTCCCCACTGCTGTCACACAACTGTAGATTCATATATATATCCTCAAGTGGAGTTCC
>JAZQAB010000070.1:0-66188 GCA_045545055.1 Clostridia bacterium
GCGAAATTTCGTATATGACAAATATCAGTTACAAGGCGACAAACCGCAGTAATACTTGATGTATTGCAAGGTTTGTCAACGCAGGAAATGATATTTGTCATAGAAAGTTCGCCGTGAGGGAGGTTTTTAGAGGTTCCCTAAAGTTTTTGGGTAAGCAATAAGATATATAAATTGCGGAATACAGAGTGAAATCAAATCGTTCACCCTGATCTCGGAGGTTTTATGAAAATTTACAAAAAAGCCACTTCCTGCTTATTAAGCGGAATTTTATGTATTTCTGCTCAGGCTCAGCCAATGGCAAACGCCATACGCACAAACACCGACATTACTGAATTAAAAGGTTTTGAACTGCTTAACACAAGCTGTTATACGGTGCATAATTCATCGAAATCACCTCTTGACGGTCACAAAGCAGTCTATGATATGTATGTGAAAGTCGATACAGAAGGTTTTTCATTAAAAGACACACCCTCTATCAAAACCCCTTCTGATGAAAAGGTTACAAACGTATCAGCCTATATAGACAACAACGACGGTTCATACATTTATGCGGATATTATTGACTTTACCCCTGCACAAATGGATTTCCTCAACGTTGCATTTCCCGTAAATGGTACGTATAAATTAGATGTACGCACTACCACGGGAGGCGATATGCTGTACCCTGTAGAAGTAACCGAAGCTTGCTTTCCCTACAATCAATCAGACAAAACACCTCCGCAGCTTAAAGTTAACATCGCCCAGCCCGATGAATACATTACTATAAACGGCTTGACTGTTACTATAACTTCCGATGAAGTGTGCTATATGCGAATCAGCGGAATTGAATACAAATTAAGCAACAGCGCAAGCTGCAGAGTATTTAGCGACGGCGTATATCGAGTAACTGCAACCGATGTAAACGGAAACACTATAGAAATGCCTTTTACTATAGATGTTTTTAATAAACTTACAACCACAACTACCACCAAGACAACAACAACAACTACAACTACTACTACTGCAACCACTACTACAACCACACCGCCCGAAAAAATACTTTACGGCGATGCAAATTGCGATGCTAAGGTTACAATTGCTGATGCCGCAGCTATATTACAGTTTCTTGCAAATCCGGATAAATACAAACTCAATGAAAAAGGCGTAAGAAATGCCGATTGTTTTGACCCGGGCAGCGGAGTTACAATCAACGATGCAATTTCTATTCAGCAGTTTGACGCTAAAATAAAATTATCCCTTCCGTAAAAAACAACTAAAATTTTAATTGACAATTCATAATTTAATTGTTGACATATTCCGCAATAAATGGTATAATTGATATGTAAATTTCAATTAATGCAGATATATCGTTATTATCGCAGTTGAATTCCGCAAAAAACGACTGATCGTATTTATTTTCTTCGATAATACTATTTGTATTAAATAATATCTGAAAAACTCGTATATTTTTTTTACAGTTAAGGGATTCTCTAACAGGATTCCCTGATGTAATACTTCAAGGAGGATACTATGAGTATACTAAAAAAAGCACTAAGCTTTATTCTGAGCGGAGCAATAGCAGCTTCCACTTCCGTTTCTACATTGTTTACAGGAAATGCAGCTTTTACTGTTTCCCCCGACACCACAGATTCAATTCTTAACAACAAAAAAGGGTATCACACGACAGCTTGTCTATTAAAAAACGCCTCGCTTTCATCATCATACAACTACCGCAAACTCGCCTACGATGTATGGGCTAAAATTGATACAACAGGATATTCCTCAAGTACTACCGACTATGAAAGCGTTACCACCAAACTTGACGAGTACCTTACAGGTGTTACAGCGGAATTTACTAATCCCGACGGCAGTATGGTCCAAGCTGAAGTTCTGGATTTCGAACAGAAACAAGTTGATAAATTTACCCTACTTTTCCCAAGAAATGGTACATATCAGTTTAATATCTATACAACAGATACTAATTTCGGTTACAGATTAGAAATTACAGATGTAAATGAAGCAGTTGACAGAAACGATAAAACTATTCCCGAATTATCTATATTTATTCCTATGCCTACCCAATATAAGGGTCAGGAAATAAATATAACGACTAAAACAAATGAAATCTGTTCTATACAGATGGGTGACAAAGTTTATAGCAACTGTAACTATGCAACCTTTAATATTCCTTGTGACGGAACATACGAAGTAACCGCCACAGACCGCAACGGAAACTCCCGTACCAAATCGTTCAAGATAGATTATATGGACGAATATTTCAAAACATCCACAACTACAACTACTACCAAACCCACCACAACTACGACAACGACTACAAGTCCTCCCACAACCACCACAACGACAACTACAACTGTTCAGCCTACCACGACAACCACAACAACTACGACGACAACGACAACGACGACTACCACAACAACGACGACGACTACCACAACAACGACGACGACTACCACCACTACGACCACAGAACCAACAACTACCACTACCAAAGTCACAAATTGGTATCTGGCAATTAATCAGCCAATCAAAAATGAATACGAATTCGGCGAAGCACTTGATTTGTCAAATATAACAGCTTCTATTTATTCAAACGAGAATTATTATAAAGTCAAGGATAAACCGATTACAAGCGATGATTTTATTGTTGACACCTCACGATATAACCCCAATAAAGAGGGCGGGTATCTAATATATGTCCATGACGCCGATGACAGCTCTGTAAATTCATCTTTTTATGTAAAAGTTAATGCTCCCGTCACCACAACTACAGAATCCACAACAACGACGACTACGACAACAACAACAACTACTACTACGACTACAACGACCACCACTACGACAACTACTACCACTACAAAATCCACTACCACAACAACTGCCACGACTCCGTCATACCAGCTGATTACTCCCGATAAATCAGAGTTCTACGCAGGAAACAGCTTTAATATTGACGTGAAATCCCCCGAAGGAAAATCACTTCAGATATACTGGCTTGAATCCAGCGATTACAGCAAAGCAAGCGGCAACGGCAATAAGCTGTCACTTTACAATGAGGGAAATGTTACCATTACTGCCCATTGTCAGGACAACATCACCGTTAAATTAAACCTTTACATTGCTCCTAAACCCACAGAAACAACTATTCAAACCACAACTACAACAGTGCCGCCAACTACCACCACCACTACAACGACTACCACCACCACAACAACTACTACTACGACAACTACAACCACAGTTCCGCCAACAACCACTACCACAACGACAACTGCTCCGCCCGTTTCAACTGAACCGGCATACACCCTCGGCGATGTAAACGAGGACGGAAAGGTTGACTCATCAGATGCCTCATCAGTTCTCTTGGAATATGCGCTTTTGCAGACAGGCGGAAATTCATCTTTGACAGAAACAGGCAAAAAAGCAAGTGATGTCAACAAGGACGGAAAAATTGACTCCTCCGATGCTTCAAAAATCCTTGCTTATTATGCTATGATTTCCACAGGAAAAATTCCCACTTGGGATTAATTCAAGGCGGCAGATTAATTCTGCCGCTTTTTTATTTTCGGCTTATGAACTTTTATACCAATCCCTAAAATGTTAGTAGACAAAGATGATGAGCAGAAATACTGTATGTCAAGGCGGACGACAAAAGCATACCGCCGTACGGTGAAAAGGACAACGACGACATACGGCATTTATGCCATTAGATTTGTCTACTGTTGTTTTAGGGATTAGTATTAGTACGGTCAATTGTTAACATTCTTTAAACTTTATTGACAAAACTATTTGACAGGTGTATAATGTTTATATGGATATTTCACATTGAAAGGATGGTTTATATGACAAACATTAAAAAGAGTACTGTAATTGCTGCTGCCGTTTCTGTAATTGCATCATTCGCAATCCCCTTTTTTAATCCACAGCAAAATATGCAGACATCAGCTGCATCTCTGTCAACTGAAATGAAAAAAGCCTACCCCGACAGCAAAGAAGTTTACAATACTTTAATGTCGTTTGAAAGCAAATATCCGCAAGGCACGCCTTGGGGAAACGATAAGTATTTCACTTGGAAAGGCGGCACTTATTCCACAGGTTACGGTTGTGCAGGTTTTGCCTTTATGCTGAGTGATGCCGCTTTCGGCAATTTACCTGCAAAATTCCTGCGTACTTTTAACCCGTCAGCTGTTCAGGTTGGCGATATTCTCCACTATAACAACCATTTTATCGTAGTTCTTGAACGTGCCAACAACGGCTTTATCGTCGCTGAGGGCAATGTTAACCAACAGGTAATGTGGGGCCGTCTGATTACAGATGCTGAAATCAGAGCAAATTTTGAGCATCATATTACCCGTTATCCCGAAGTAGTTTTAGGCGATGTAAACCTTGACGGCAAAATTGATTCCTCCGATTCATCAGTTGTTCTCGAAGATTTCGCTCTCATTCAGACAGGAAACTCCTCTTTATTTAATGACAGCACAAAAAAAGCTGCCGATGTAAACAAAGACGGCAGAGCTGATTCTGTGGATGCATCGAAAATTCTTGAATACTACGGTTTACTTTCCACAGGCAGAAATCCCTCTTGGAATTAACTAAATGGAGCAGTCATATCAATCCCAGCTATTCTATGTATCGAAATTGAAAACTTATCCATCATCTCCCCTACCAATCGCCGAAATCCTTCTCATCAAAAATTTTTAAATACTCCATACCTCCCTATTTTTCGCCATTTTTTAAAAAATCCACTTTATAATCCGCCTGTTTTATAGTTAAATATAAAAAATATCTCAAAACCCCTTGACAAAACTGAAATTCTTTGATATAATATTATTGTTGCTTACGGCAAATAATTTAGGGGTATAGCTCAGTTGGTAGAGCAGCGGTCTCCAAAACCGCGTGCCGAGGGTTCAAGTCCTTCTGCCCCTGCCATCTCTGTTATACAAAATAGATGACAGACCAAAAAAGTCCGATTTTTCGGGCTTTTTTGCGCATCTGGTGCCAAAAATTTTTAGTGTAAAACCGTAGATGACATTTTGCCTTTTCAAGTCTAAAACACGACTCGAACGGGCGTTTTTTGATTTTCAAGAGAATTGAGAGCAGATTTGGAAGAAAAATTCCAAAGTCTGCTCTTTTTTATTGCGAAAAACTTTCACAAAGTTTCAGACGGTTTCTTGTTCGTTATGCCGAATTGATTGAGAAGTAAATTCTCGATTGGTTCGGCATTTTTGTTTTCCCCTATACATTTATAAAGAAAGAGAGTTGATGCTAATGAAAAAAATCACATTCAATGCTCTGCTCAATCACAAGGCTCATAACTATAAGCCGATGCAGATTGAAGTGGAGAAAGTCATTCCCATCTACGGTAAGAGGTTCGAACAGATAAGAGAACATCCCCTGGATGACTGTCCTGAAATCATCGAGAACAGAGATCTGATGTATATGAAAGGCAACACCGCACACTGTATCCTCTTCCTTGATGCCAACGGCAGCGATGGAATCCTTGTTGAAGCCGAGGGTGCTGACTACGCCCGCAAGTCACAGTTCATTCCGAATGCAAGAGCAATCGTTGAGGCGAATGACATTACTGCCGGAGAACATCAGCTCCACGCAGAGCTGAAAGCTATGGCAGATCGCATTGCAGAGCTTGCTCACACAGGTCAGAAGCACTTCATCTTTGAAGATATGCTCGGCGATGAAGATTTGCGAGTTCTGATGATTCGAACAGTAGCAGAAATGCTTGGCAGACGTGAAGATCTTGCAGAGGTTCGTGATCACTACCTCGGAATTACAGGTCAGGCAGATTTCACGGTAACTGCAAAGCCTGCACAGGAAATGAAACTCTATTGTCCCCTTGAAATTCAGGCTGAACCGCAGATCTACGAAACAGACTGGGATGCACCGTATGAAGATGACCTTGAGGTTATTCCATCAAGCTGTGCTTGTGGCTGTGAGGATGAAATCAATGCCGCCATTGAAAAATACTCCGAACCAGAGGAAAAACACCGTGGACTCATGATTTATTACAATGAGGATTCACCAGTCAATGAAAAGGTTATCTCCGCATTCCCTTCAGTAGAGGTCAGAAACGGAGAGCTTGTTGGAGTCCTCACCTGCCAGATTACAGAACCACTTACTGACAGCGAAATGGCTGAATTTCAGGATTGGTGGTCTGGACAAGCATCAGATGGCTGGGGCGAGGGTTTTGAGCAGAGAGAAATCAAGACTGACGCATTCGGTACAATTTACGTCAGCTTCTGGAATTCCTCTGACAGCTGGCAGATTGAAGTTGAGATGATGGATGAAACCAATGATATCGAGGAAGAAGAAAGCTTCGATATGTCGATGTAAAGGAAGAATTTTATGAGTCAGTTTCCAAGTCCAAAAGAAGTAGAACGCATCAAAAAGATGTATCCAAAGGGTACAAGAATTCAGATTGAGAGAATGAATGATCCGTATCATCCGATTGAACGTGGAACTAAAGGCACTGTTGACCATGTAGATGATGCAGGCACACTTCATTGCACTTTTGACAATGGACGCACTCTGGGAGTCGTTACCGATGCAGATATTTTTCATGTCATTGACAGATTGAATGTTCCGGTTGCTGAACGTTACGCTTGTCTTCTCGGCTCTGCAATTGATGGCAACAAACGACTCCACAATGTTCAGGAGGTTGCCGAGTTTATCTGTAAGCATGGTCAGTACGGCGATGTACGAATCACAACTATGGAAGGCAAAGAACTTCTGGACACCTTTGGAATCTATATCAACAAGATTTCGGATATGGAATACCGTGAGGAACTTCTCAAGGTGCTGATTCCGATGCAGCATGAAGTAGAAAATGCCGCGTTCTCGGAAGATGTGGATATGACGATGTAACTATTAGTCGCAGATTTTCTGCGACTATACATACTTGCAGTAATATGCGAAAAGTGATATAATAAGAACAGAAATTTATAAAACTGTATGTCCACAATCATACACAATCACGCTTTTTTATGATATACTTTCTTTAGAATCTAAAGGGAGGCGCTCTTATGAGCAAGGAAATAAAGAACTATTTTGAGGTCAAGGAAATTTGCAGAAAAGCCACGTCATATTTTATAGGTTCGTTTATCGAATATATAATAGACAGGCGTGAAGAATGGGAAAACCCACAAACCAAGAAAATCTTTATCGCAAACTTTCACAAAGAGTTCTTTGATTGGGACAATGAATGTACATTTGAAAGAACTCAGAATCGAGTTAATTGTGCTATCCGTCTTATTGAACATCATATGGTAGAAGAAGCTTTAGAATATGTCTTGAATTCAAATGACAAGAAGATGGATATTCAAGAAGCGAAAATAAATGCACAAGAAACATTGGATCGTCTTAAATCTGGCGAATTGAAATACTAAGAGGTGAACAAAAAATGAAAAATAGTTTTGAAGATTTTCTGATTAAAAAAGGATATAGTCTCAGAACTCCAAGTGGAAATCCAAGCACAGTATACGATTATTTAAAACGTATTGATTTTGTTTGCAAGGTAGAAAAGACTGACTGGAATGGGTTAGCAAATAACATACAAAATATATTGACTGAATATGAAGAAGGTGGAACAAAAGAACAGTTGGGTGCAAAATCACATAACGCTGTAAGATGTGCGTTGCGCTGTTTCAAGGAATTTATAGAAAAATAGGTTGATTAATACATAGCCATTCGTGAGCAATCACGGATGGCTTTTTTATACCCAAAACAAGAAAGGAGTTTTGAGAATGATATAATATACAAGACTTCTTGGTATTCCGAGTTTTTTACACATGGCGCTGATACTGTACTTATGTCTGCTTGCAAGAATTATTTTGACTTTCGTGCCATTATCAGCGCCGCTTGTTTTAAAATATCAGCCTCCATTTCGAGTTCCTTTACACGCTTCCTTAGCTCTATCAGCTCATTTTCCTCAGGCGTTCTGTTATCTTTGGCTCTGAATGAACCTGAATTATTGAAATCTCTCACCCACTTTGTTACACTTGATTTTGCTATTCCATATTCTTTTGCTACAGAATTTGAGGATTTTCCGCTTTTTACAAGCATTACTATCTGCCTTTTAAATTCGTCTGTATAATTTCTTGTTTTTCCTGACATTTTTACCACCTTACCTTTTTTTACTTCTATTATATCATGGCTAAATGTTTTCTGTCCAATTTATTATAACCGATCCAATACCTACCTCAAAGAGTTTCGGGAAATTGAGGAGCAGATCTATGCGATCTGGAAAATTGATATGTTTATCAGGTGGCTTGCTGTTCATGTGCCGAGTAGTGAATCGTAAAACTGCACCAGACAGGCTTTTGAAATTGCTGCGCCCTGCACAAGAATTATTACAATTCTTCCGATATGCTGGTCTCTGAAATCATTGTCGGCTATAATATAGTTACTATGAAATTGGAGGTATCAGCTATGTCGAAAACACCTGAATTGGCAATGCCGAGATCACGCAAGGTCACTACCGTGTGCAACAGCAGGCGTGAGGTCTGGACCGACTACGAAGAAGCGAAAGCGTATTTCCTTGAACTTATGATGTCAACAGACGATGAGAAACATGACCAAGCAGAGTGCGTATATATTCAACTGCTTCACGGGCTGGACGAGTGCAGTGACGAGAACGAATAATGATAGCAGAGGGCTTTGCAGAAATGCAGAGCCTTTTGCTATGCCCTGCCGCGAACGGAAACGTCCCTCACAGCCGTCTGAGCCTGCGGAGCTGAAAACTAAACGCCGAAAAGAAACAGCCCTGAGAAATGCTTGTATTGCAAATCTCAGGGCTTGTCTGTTATTCAGTTCCACCAATAGGGTTTCCGCTGATTTCGGTGCTCGCCATAATCATAATGCGGAACAGAAAGTGAGTCCGCCATTAGGCTATACTTTATTTATACAGCAGTTCTCGCTTCATCAGACACAGATCAAATACATCTAATCGGTTATCCTTACATAAATTGGCAGCCTGCCATTGTGATAGGTGTGTATCAGGTACAGCAAGAAGCCACTTCTGTAATAATACAATATCGGCTATATCCAATACGCCGTCACCGTTCACATCGCCTTTAACATAAGTATATGGTTTCCACAAATCGCCAAGCCAATTTTTACGTTGATTGATGTATTTTCGGACAATATCAACTGAATCCATAAATGTTGCACCACTTGATGAACCGAATACACAGTAAGATGCGCCGCCGTAGGTATGCCACCGAGCATTGCTCATCTCTGCCGAGGACTGGATGCTCTCAGCCATTTGCGTGAGATATGGTTTCTCACTTTCGGTCAGTGATTGCAGGAAAGGATCAAATCGTTCAAAATATATCTCAGCCACACGCTTTACAAAATCTTCATTCTTGTAAAGCTGTCCGATCCAACTGATACCAACAGTCGGGCGCCCGCTGCCCGATGAGGATGTTTTACCGCCGTCCTCATATCCGTGTATGGGGAAATAGGCGGCAAACAGATTATCAGGCTTGTAGGAATATCCACTATTACCATCTGAATTGATACGCTGAGTAGGGAAATTGTTATAGCTGAGGTCAAAATCCCAAGCAGGGCTGAAATGCAGCTTGCCGTCACCGGTGAGGTCAGAATCCTTCCAAAGAAAGAAGCTGGAATATGTTGCATCAATATTCTCGCTGATCTCCTGCACAAGATAGGCTATGATAAACGAATCCTCGTCAAGATACTCAGTATAGTGCTTTCCTTTGGCGTTATATCCAGTATCAGAGTATATCGCATCTTCCATATCCTGACCGAAGGAACGGATATACTCGACCTGTTCCTTTGAAGCATATTCTGGTCCGTCTATTCCGATTGCCTGTCCTCTTGAGGTTACAAATCCACTCTGACACTTGTGTCCGTATCTGTTCCATTGCTGAAACTGCAAAAGATAACCGCCTGTTATATCACCGGGATTATTAGGTATATCATAGTATTTATAGCTGTTTTCCTTATATTCGCCCGCGCTGTCAGCACCAACGACCTTTTGTGCATACCCATCGAGATCACGGCTGTTCAACTTCTCCGTCACTTCTTCAAGATCACGGATATTGATACGATTTTTCTGTATCTGTACCCGTTCATAGAGCTGATAAGTGCCACGATAAGAACCGTCAGCATAAAGATCAACAAAAACAGAATCCATAACACATTCCATTCCTGCTGCCTTGCACATTTCTTCTGTCAGTTTATTCCTAAGCATAGAGTGATCGAGATAATTCGCCAATAAAGTCCATTTCTTCGCCTTTCCCATACCATAAAGGTTTTCTTTTTGTGGGAGTTTCAGATTATATGGCTTCTTCTTGCTGTAATCCCATGATGAATTACCGTGAGCAGTAAGTTTCTCATAAGCTCCGCTATACTCAGTGCTACCGTCAGCATTCAGCATGATAGTTGTTCCTGTTTCGGTAATATTGCGGTTTTCATCAAGTGCATCTGTTCCGCCGTGTGAAGTTGAGAGATAGATACAGCCGATATTGGACTGCATTATTTTCAGTTTACCGCAGTCTTTATCTCCGACTGTAATCTGAAAGGTATCATCATCACCGAGCAAAGAAGTCGTTTCTCCCGATTTAACAGGCTGCCCGTTGAGATATATCGTATCATCGGCAGAATATGTGATAACAAGACTATCACGGTCAGCCGTTACGGGAAGAAATATATAGCGGCAATCGTCCCATTCGCTGTACCACCAATCCGTATAATCAAGGTCTGTCACTATATTGGGAGACAGATTGCTCACTTCAAAAGAAGAAACAGGAATATCGCTGTAATATAATGCATCTGCCTCTGAAAGCCCGTAGCTTTCCCCTTTTGCCCCGTCAAGTTCTATCAGGTCTTTTGATCTGTCGTATGGTTTATAATCATCAGCATAAGCGATGAAACTGCTATGTGAAAGCAGTCCTAAAATCGAAACAACCAATCCTGATGCAAGAAAAAATGACTTTATACGCTTCATTGTATCCCTCCGTCCTACTTTTATTATACTTTCTCTTGAATATTAAATCAATAGATTTTATATATCTTCCTATATTTGGAATATGTCAAACTACTTCTATATATTAGACGCATAATTTCTAACAAAACACTAAGTTGTCAACTGATTCGTATTGATTAGTGTTTATATATTCCAACAATGACTTGACGCTGTGTCCCATCATCGGTGCAGGATATGACCGTAATCCTATTGTCTCCGAAGCCGTTCAGTACCCATGTATCATTAGGCTCAACGGTTCTATACTCAGTAACAATATACAGATAACGTGTGCGATTATCATCTGTATCAACGAGATACATCTCATCGCCGATCTGAATCTGGTCAAGGTCATTGAATATCTCAGCATATATCGTGCTGTATGTCCTGCAATACAATAGTTGCCCTTGCCGAGTGCGCCTGTTCCCTCAAAATGTCCTGCTGATACTTGCAGAGCCTTTGCGTCCGTCCCCTCAAGCACAGGCACGTTGATATTCAAGCGAGGGATCTCGAAGTTTATGTTGCTGTTGAGCAGTTTACGAAGATATAGCTCTCTGTTGATCCTTTTGTATCCATAGAATGAAAGAATACCGATACCGCATACAATCATGAGAATGCCTATAATCCGAATTATCTTTTGCTTCTTTTTCATATTTCTCCCGATATGAGTGAGAGCGTCACCCGATGAGCGACGCTCCCTTATTATTTATTTGTCTTTCTTTTTGCTCTTAGCAATCAATGCTGTACCTGTTACTGTCATAAGAGCTGCAAGTCCTGTAATCGCTTTGTGTATGTTGGAATAGCCTGTCTGCGGAAGGATTGAGTCATCGCTCTTATCAGGCGTTTCGCCAGTGCCTTCCATTACTAAAATCGTAATTTCATCAGCATCAATGCTCTTTTCGCTGATAAAATTCTTGAACATATCTTCCTGTTCAGGGTGAACATAGTAGTAAGATAAGATTACCTTGCCGGACGGCTCATCAGCACCCACGATTACATCAGCCAACTGTTTTTCTTTGATGAAGTCATTCAGCATGGCAATGATAGTCTCATGATCGGTAATTAAGCTGTTTTCCTCCTTATCGGGAACTTCGGCAGCACCTTCCATTACTAAAATCGTAATTTCATCGGAATCAATGTTCTTTTCGCTGATAAAGCTCTTGAATATATCTTCCTGTTCAGGGTGAACATAGTAGTAAGATAAGATTACCTTGCCGGACGGCTCATCATCACCCACGATCACATTAGCCAACTGATTTTCCTTGATGAAGTCATTCAGCATGGCGATGATAGTTTCATGATCGGTGATTAATTCAGTGTTTTCTTCATGGATTAGAATGAAGAAAACCAAATCAAGATTGATTCCATTATCAGAACAGTATGCTTTAGCTGCGTCTATGTCCTGCTGCTTTTCGCTTCCGAAGATAACAAGTTTCTCTCTTTTAGCAACATAAATGGTATCTGCATCCAGAATGTTATTTCGCAGGGCTTCACAGATTGCTTCAAGTTCTTCGTTGATAATATCTGTCGGCGCTGCGATTACATTTGGGATATTTGTATCCGTTTCGACACTTATTCCGTCAGGAATATACGCATCTGTAGTTCTAACTTCCTCGGATACATTATCTGCATCGGGTGAATATGCGGCCTCTGCAAATGCTGTGATTTGAGCCGGTGCTGCCAGCAAGAGCAAAGAGGCAATAAATGCGATAGTTTTCTTCATAAGATCACCTTACCTTTAATTATTTGGATTTATAATTACAGCCAACAAAGCTGAAATCGTTGAAATCATATCATTTTTCAGAATTATGTTGATATTTACAAACGTTTTTAACTAATATATCATCTTGTTGGTCATGATACAGAACGTAAAACGCTCATTCTTCATAAATGACTTCTTCCGGATTGAAAATTTGTGGCGTAGTATCTCGTTCAATATTGTCAATTCCGAGCCTGTCAGCTATTTCTCTTGCTTTATCTTCACCGATATAGAATGTGTATGCCCATTCCATAATATTGGTCTTGATATAGCCGTCTTCAGTAACGGCAAACGATTTGTTACTGATGCCCAACATATCAACGTTTGTTGAAATACTGAACAATTTTCTATGAGTGTCGCTATCAAATCTGTTCTCGCAGTCCCGATACTTATTCAGAAGCTCTACAATAATAGCTCTATCATAATCTGTAACAAAAGTCCTGTCATCTTCAAGAGACAATGTGCCGAACGCAATAGTGTTGTTCAAATCAAGAGCATCTACCAACTCGCCAAGCGTTGCAGGAGAATAGCATCTGTTGGTGTAGACATAGTAGCTGTCATATCCGTTGAATTTCACAGCAACGGCACAATTAGTTGAAATACCATTGATGCTGAACACTTCTGCGTTAATGATATGGATTTTATCCTCATAAACATCCTGACCTTCCATTGTGACAGTACCGAGGATACCACCGATATGATTGCCTTCGATACTATGTTCCCTTGTGCTGTATGCGATGCCATTAAGGTCAAATTCCATGAATTGAGTGGGAAGTGTTCTCTCGTCCCATTTTGGAATAGTTACTGCTTCAGTTCTACTTTCCGCCGTTTGCTGTTCTGAGGGTGCTGTATTGCTAATTGTCGGTTCTATGCCTGTTGTCTCTGCATTATCGTTCTCTGCCGGTGTAAGAGTCGTTTTTTCAGTTGAGTGAGTGCTGTTTTCAAGTTTCTCAGCAGATGTGCTTTCTTTTACGGCGTTTTCAGTGGATTCTGTCGGGTGCTCTGTACCAGTGCTATCGTTTGTGCTATTTTCTGTATCTGAGGTAGTTGTCGGAGTTTCAGTATTGATTATAGTATTATTATCGATTGTAGGAATTCCGCCCTGAGACAATTTCAAATTTCTGACTGCAAGTATGACAGTGCAAAATACGAGCATAGATGAAGCACCTGCCGTTACTCTTTTGATGTTGCGATTGCGAAGCATGAGCTTTTTCTGCTCTTCATCCCGTATTCTTAGTACGGTTGCAGCAATCTGCTCAGTATTCTTCATAAACAAAGCCCTCCTTTTCGAGTTCTGATTTTAACGTCTTTTTGGCTCGGTATAATAAGTCACCGATCTGTCTTTTTGACTTCTTCATAATCCTGGCAATTTCAGCAGTGTTAAAATCTTCAAAATACATCAAGTACAATACTTGTGCATATTCAGGTTTCAACCGTCTCATAGCTAGGTGCAGCTCAATTTTCTGTTCTTCTTTCAGATATTGTCGTTCAATGTCTTCCTCATCCGACATCTGAAAGGCTTCATCAATCGGAAAGTCAGCCATTTTTGAGCTTTTACGCAAGTAATCCAGCGCACAATGCTTTGCAATGCTGTACAGCCATGTCTTAAAATAGATCTTACCGTTGAATCTGGGTTTCTTTACAGCTAATCTTACAAAAGTCTCCTGCATCAGTTCTTCGGCAACACATATATTATCAACAATACTGTTCAGGTACAAAGTCAGACCCTCATGGTATATATCAATGATCTCTATTATTCCATTGTCATCACCATCAAGGTAACGGCGGTAGCGATCCGCATCGTTCCCCATTTGATTTCCTCCTTCTTGTGATGTGGCATATATGCTTTTTATATATTAATCGCACGAACTCCTGATTTTTCGCAGTGATTTTCAAAAAATTTTCGATTTATGATAATTTACTTTATTATAGACGATTATAAGCCAAAAAGCAATAAAGGAGATGCTTCTACTATGAAACATCTCCTTTTATACTGATATGTTATTATCGAATTTGATTCTGCTTGTTGCTTGGGGTTACTTAATGGTTATTTGACATTAGTGAAAGGTATCCTCTGTTGATTGGCTCTGCAAGTTGCGGAAATAAGCGACTTCATAACATTCAGGAGGTTGCAGAGTTTATCTGTGAACACGGTCGATATAATGATGTCTGTATCAGAACGGAGGATGGTTTTGAGCTTCTGGGAACCTTTGGAATCTATATCAATAAAATCTCGGATATGGAGTACCGTGAGGAACTTCTCAAGGTGCTGATTCCGATGCAGCATGAAGTAGAAAATGCTGCGTTCTCAAATGATGAGGACATGGACGAAACCGAAGATGTGGATATGACGATGTAAGACGATTGAGGTTGCAGATTTCTTTTTGAGATCTGCGACCTCATTTCTATTGAAAAATGCGGTGGGATGTGGTATAATATAGGAGGTTGGACAGACCGAAAAATAAGAATTAAGGAGATAATATAATGACTGATTCAAAGAAGAAAGTAATAAAGAAGAAAGTAAAAAAGATACTGCTGATATTTCTTGTTATAGTGACTGTATTCTTATTGTTCACCTTTGTACGACACAGAATTATGCTTAAACAGGAGGAAGATTTAGTAAAACCTGTTGGGCAGATGGTCGATATGGACGGTCATAAAATGTGCGTATATACCGAGGGTGAAGGCGATAAAACGCTAGTGTTCATGGCAGGTCACGGAACAATCACCCCGATACTTGATTTCAAAAGCATATATCCTCAGCTGACCGATAAATACCGTATAGTGGTAGTAGAGAAATTCGGTTACGGATACAGTGAACACGTTAATAAACCGCACGATGTTGATTCGATTCTTGCGGATACGAGAACTGCGCTTGCGGGTGCGGGTTTGGAAGGACCTTATGTGCTTTGCCCACATTCCTACTCGGGATTAGAGGCATTGTATTGGGCGCAGACCTATCCTGACGAGGTAGAGGCTATCATCGGGTTGGATATGGCGCTTCCCGAATACTACAATTACACAACTGACGGTACACTTGCTGTGCCGTATTTCAGACTGTTACACGGATTGCTTGACTTAGGTATAGGCAGATACTTGCCCGATAGTACCTTTCTGCCCTCGGGCGATTTTCTCACGGAGGAAGAACGCAGAACGTGGATAGCGCTTGGCAACCGCAATTACGCCAACATATCCACCGCAAGAGAAGCCAATATGGCTAAGGATAATGCGGCAGTGGTAGCTTCGGGGGACAAGCCCGATGTCCCGATGCTTATGTTTGTAGCCACAGGCATGGGAGATAAGTGGATGGAGGTCAGTTACCGTTTCGCCGAGAATATGCCAAATATAAAGACGATTGAGCTTGATTGTGACCATTACATCTTTCACTATGAAGCCGATAAGATGACGGAGGAGATCGGTTTGTTCCTTGATGATCTCGAATAAGTACACACTCATATATACATATCACCACGGCAAGGAGAAACGCTCTCCCTGCCGTTATTTTTATATGACATACACAACGCAATGACAAGACCTATCAGTACCAAAGAAAAAGAAGTAACCAAATCCCAATATATCGAACTGAATATTATTACATAGCCGTTTGTGACTAACAATCACAGACGGCTTTTTTCATATCCAAAAACGAGAAAGGAGTTGGTCAGATGATCCGAGTATTCGACGCTTTTTCGGGTATCGGAGGTTTCCGCAGTGCCTTTGAAAGAGTGGTCGGTTTCAAAACGGTGGGCTGGTGTGAGATTGACCGATTCGCACAGAAATCCTACCGAGCACTTTTCGACACGGGAGGTGAACAATTTTATGAGAATATCAGAGATATTGACACAGCAGGACTTGCAGATTTTGATCTCCTCGTTGGAGGTTTTCCTTGTCAGCCATTCTCGGTCGCAGGAAAAAGGCTTGGCACAGCCGATGAACGAGGCGATTTGTTCTTTGAGCTTGCCCGAATCCTTGAAGCCAAGCGGCCTCGCTATTTTATCTTTGAGAACGTACCCGGACTGCTGGGTATTGAAAAAGGGCAGACTTTCAAAGTCATCCTTGAAACGCTTTCAGAGCTGGGGTATTGCGTGGAATGGCTTGTGCATGACAGCGCCGGCTTCGGCGTCCCGCAGTCGAGAAAACGAGTGTACCTTGCAGGATGTCTTGGAGTCGATTGTTCCGGAAAAATACTGGCTTTCGGAAACAGCGACGAGGAAAATAGCCGGAAAGTTAAACAGCTGATCGGCGGTTCACAGGGACAACGAGTGTATGCTCCTGACGGATTTGCAGTTACACAATGCAGCGGTTCAGGCGGTATGGGTGGAAAGACGGGATTGTATCTGATAGATATGAATTATCCGCCTACTCTCACGGAAAAAGCCCGATGTATTACGGCACGTCAGGACAGTGGCGTGAGTAAGCATAAGGGTGAGCATTCAGGAGTACTTGTTGAGGATGGACCGAGAGCCATCCTCAATCCATTTAAGGAAGAAGTCTATCAGAACGGCAGGCGTGTGAAAGAACCCAATGAGCCGATGTTTACGCTGACAGTTGTAGACAGGCACGGCATCGTCCATCAGGGCAGAATCCGCAGACTCATGCCAATTGAGTGCTGGCGACTGCAGGGCTTTACAACTGAGCAGTTCCGTAAGGTAGAAGCCGCAGGACTTTCCGACGCACAGCTATACAAGCAGGCTGGCAATGCCGTCACGGTGAATGTGGTCGAGGCACTTGCAAGGAATCTTTTGAAATTTGATGAGGGAATGGATAAACGGGAAATGTGGATATGACGATGTAAGAAAAAGAGGTTGCAGGTATCTTTTGAGATCTGCGACCTCTAATCTATTGAAAAATGCGGTGGGATGTGGTATAATATAGGAGGTTGGACAGACCGATAAGAACTTTTAAAGCAGCCTGAAAAATATATTCAGAATGATTAAGTTAACAAAAGGAGAATATTATGAATATTCCAATCAATAGCTTAACAAATAAGATAAAAAAGCTTGTAGACTTATGTCAGAAAAACGAATCAGATTACGGTGAAGATTCTTCGTGGTTTAAAGAACCGACACCGAATGAAATCATTACAAAATGGGAAGATGAACACAATATTTTGATTCCTGAAACATACAAGGAATGGTTATGTTTCACAAATGAAGCACAAATAAGGAATACATTGGCACATTTTTATGGTCCAGATAAATTTGTTACGAACTCTATGGGTTTATCAGAAGATTTTGTTGTAATTGCAGATTTATCAGGAGATGGTGAGCAGTTATGCTTTTCTAAGACAAACGGAAACTTTATTTGGATAGACCATGGCGAGATTGAAACAATATCCGATTTTAGCGATGTTTTAGATGAAATAATTAGAACGCTTAAGCCCGAAAGCTGTTTATCGCCCAAAATGGAAGAGCTATTAATTAAAATGGCTGAAAAATACAATAAGTAAATAATGCTTTTGTTGTCGGTAAATTGTTTGTCAATGTCTTCAACAAAACACTATTTATGGATCAATAATTTTGACTAAATCGCCAAATTCCAATATATCGAACTGAATATGATTACATAGCCGTTTGTGACTAACAATCACAGACGGCTTTTTCTATGCCCAAAACAGAAAAAGAGGAGGTGACACCCGTATGATGCATCTTTTCGTAGGAATGCTCCTCGGCATCCTTGTAGGACTTGCCGTAGGCAGTGCCTGTGCGTCCCTTGCATGGGCAAAGGCAGAAATCCGCAGACTCAAGCGTGAGCTTAGAAAGGAATATGGCTATGCAGACGAGCAGAAGTAAGACGAAACCCCACTACACCTTCACCGACAGCAGCATTCCCGTGATGCTCCGCAGCACAAAGGCTCTGCTTTCCCATAAGCAGTACAAGAACCTGTGCATTGCGGTCAACGAAGCCGAAGGCTATCACGAGAAGAAGAAAGTCATCTTCCGCTGCATCGAACCCGTCATCCGTAAATAAGTAAAGGTCGTTTTGCCAACAGCAGAAATTTTCTGTTGCTTGCAAAGCGACTTTTGTTGCCTGTACGCTCCTTCTGCTGTTGGTATAAACGGCAGAAAGGAAACGAATGAACAGTTTTATGTCATGGGTAGGCGGCAAGAAGTCACTGCGTGATGCAGTGCTTGCAAGATTTCCTCCCTATTATGAACGATATATCGAAGTATTCGGCGGTGCAGGCTGGGTATTGTTCCATAAGCCGCCCGGCAACGACTTCGAGGTTTACAACGATTTTAACAGCAATCTGGTAAATCTGTACCGCTGTGTCAGAGATAACCCCAACAAGCTGAAATACAAGCTGAGATATGTCCTTGACTCCCGTCAGGACTTCGAATGGATTGCAAGCCTGCACAAGCGTGGGCTTTTCCCGAGATTTCGGGATTATGACAGAGCTGCGAAGTTTTATCAGCTTGTCAGATACAGCTATGCAAGCGGGCTTGACAGCTTCGGCAGTCAGCCACATTCTATCTGGTCGGACTTCCCTATGATAGATATGGCAGCTCGCAGATTGCAAAAGGTTGTGATTGAAAACAAAGACTTTGAAAAGCTCATAAGGCAGTATGACCGCCCTGTGAGCTTTTTTTATTGCGATCCGCCCTATTTTGCAACGGAGAACTATTACAAGGATGTAGGTTTCACGACGAAAGACCACATCAGACTGCGAGATACCTTGCTCAGCATTTCGGGAAAGTTCCTTGTTTCCTACAATGATTGCCCCGAAATCCGTGAGCTGTGGGATAAACCCGGCATCTATATTGAGGAAATCAGCAGAATCAACAACCTTGCACAGCGATATGACGGCGGATGTCAGTATGCCGAGCTGTTAATTTCAAACTACGACACAAGTGAAAGAGCAAAGATGGCACGTCAGCTGTCTTTTTTTGATGAGAATGGAGGCTTGATAGAATGAATGATACAAATATTGTGTACACCAAGGGCTTTGTCAATGACGATGGCTGCATTGAAATCCCCGGTGTGTTTCTTGAAGATGGTGCAGAGGTAGATCTCGCCATCAAAACAAAAGCAGGACGCTTTGAGATTGCGATGTTCCCGTCTGAGGATAATGAGGAATATCAGGAAATGCAGGACTGTGGTATTTCGGAGGAAGAAATCATGAGGGTGTGTTCCGCACACAATGACTGCTCTGAATGTCCGCTGAACGATTATTGTGGGGAGGAATTTGCTGATGAATAAGATTTATCGCTTTCTCGGAAGAAATGGCAGAACTACAATTCCGATTCAGATTCGCCGTATGCTTAATATCGGCAGAGGCGACCTGATCGGATACAGCATTCAGGGCAATACCGTCGTTGTAACAAAGGAAAAGGTGTGCAACAACTGCAGAAAGGAACATGACTCTGTGCAGGAAATGGCTGAACAGCTGACTCCGCAGGAACGCAGAGAAATGCTCTCCTATCTGATGAAGAAAGCAAGAAGGGAGAAATGCTGATGAAAATCCGAGTATTCCAGATTGATCACAAAAAGGACGAGAAGAACCTCGCCTTCCGTGATTACCGGACTGCCATTGCCAAGAACGGCAGAATCGATGAGTCCATCTATAAGCAGGTGTACGGCGGCGAAGTACCGTGCAGAACCCTTGAAGAAGTTTATGCCCTCTGCAATGGAGAGCATAAGCCTCTCGGATATATTGCAGAATCCATGTCGATCAGCAATGTGATTGAAGTCACCGATGATGTGAACCATTGCTGTTTTTATGTGGATTCTGTAGGCTTCCGCATGGTGGACTTTGACACATCAAAGGCTGACCACAGTGATATGATGAGAATCCTCATTCTTGAAAACGAAAAAGTTCCATATGAAGCGGAAATCAGCCACGATATCCATGCAATGCAGAACGTGGTAGACGGTTCTATTGAGCCGATCTACTTCACACCCAAGGATGATGCTATCGTGTACTGCAACGACGAATTTCTCCTCCATGACTATGCACCAAACCGCTTTGTGGGAGAAATCCTTGTTCATGGCACGTTCTTTGTAGTCGGCAATACCAGAAACGACTATGGTGAATGGGAATCCTGTTCCCTTACTGAAGAACAGGTAGCGAAATATATGCAGCAGTTCTGGGCATATCTCGTACCCATTGAGAAGCTCGAACAGCAGGAAGAAGAATGTGATGAGTCCGAGGATATCGGGCTTTCGCAGATATAACGAAAGAGAAAAGGAGTGAGGCCGAATGAAAATCAGCGCAAGTATCAACAAGATGGTGGACAATCCCGATTCCGCAACCAAGGCGTATGCCAGTGTTACCCTTGACGGAATGTTCGCCGTACACGGTCTCAGAGTGATGGAGGGCGAAAAGGGCAGATTTGTCAATATGCCGTCCACTTCCTACAAGGACAGGGATGGCAATACCCAGTACAATGACACCTTCCATGCCATTACCAAGTCCGCCCGTGAAGCTATTAATCAGGCTGTGCTGAACGCTTATGAATTCAAGCTTCAGCAGGTGCAGGCAACGGAGATTGATGTACAGCCTTCCGAGGATGATGAGTCCGAGGACATGGACGAGGAAGCTGAACCCGAAATGTCTATGTAATCTGCAAAAGAAAAGCTGTGTAACTTGGTACTAAGGTAGAAGTTTCGGAAAAAGACTGGATTTGCAAAACTTCTTGTGATATGGTATAATTAACCTAATACAAGGAGGACTTGCATATGAAAAAATCCTTACTGCTTCTGCTGTTGTGTGCAGGTATTCTGACCGGCTGTGGGAATGATAAATTGCCTGCAGAACCTACGGAAACCTCGACGGTTAGTCAGACAACTTCAGCCGTGCAGGCCGCAGAGCAAAGCACAACAACTACCACAACAAAAACCGAAGGGATACCCGAAGTCACTGAAACTTGTTCGGAAGTGATCTCATCGGTTACAACGGTCACAAAAACCAATACAGCGACGGAAGAAATTCCGAATGATACCGAAAGTACCACAACCACAGCTTCTGTGCAGGAGGAAGAAACGCCTGCTGTACAAAGTACAACCACCAATGCTGACGCTGATCCTATAGTGACCACCGGAATTACAACGACCACCAAGGCGATTGTGACAACCAAGGTAACTACGACAGCTAAGCTGACAACCACGACGAGAATTACTACTACAACGAAGCCAGCGACTACCACCAAGGTGACAACCACTGCTCCGATCCAAACCACAACAACCACGACCACTACCGACGGCGATGAATACTATCGTGAAGTTGGAAGAAATCTGAGTCACGACGGTACGGATTACGGTAAGGCAAAGGCTGTATATGACTGGATGCGAGCAAATGGTCATGGAACCTGTGTCAACTACTCCTACCAGACATATCTGGTCTGCGAAGGAATCGGACTGGACTGCTATTGCTGCTGGACGGATGCAGGAATCTATGGTCACACCGCAAATGTGGTAAAGGTCAATGGTGTGTGGTTTGTGCTGGATACGCAAGGCGGATATTTCCTGCGGTTTAACTATGGATTCACCGAGATGGTGGATAAGTATGAGAACCATATTGCAGACGGCAGCATGATCAGCGATTACAGCTATGAAGAATTATACGGATAAAGCGAAAGAGTCGAGAAATCGGCTCTTTTCTTTTACTCAAATAAAAAAGGAGTGATGCGTGAATGTTCAAAAACAACAGAATCATCAAGAAGATCAGCGCAGGGTTTATGGCAGGACTCTGTGCTTTTTCTATGCTCGGAACGAATCTGAGCAGTACAATTCCTGCCAATGCCGCAAATGTTTCTACCACCGAAAATGCGGCATTTCCGTCCGCTAACAAGGTTATCGCTCAGGCGGCAACGCTGCTTGGCACACCGTATAACTTTGGTTTCAAGGGCTTTACAGGTGTCTACTATCAGGACAGTTACAAGGCTCTGGATCTGGATTTTGTCCGTAATCAGGGACTTGACTGTTCGGGACTTGTGTACTACACCCTTACCCACCTTGGCTACAAGACTTCCGGATTCAGCTGGAATAATCCTGTTCCTGTTGATACGACGCATTGGCTTACAGTCAATGACAACTGTACCATCAGCTATGGCGGTGTAACATCCAAAATCGACGTGGAAAAGAAGAAAATCAGCACAGAAGAACGTCCCTATTGGGAATGTGCTGACGGATCGACTATTACTCCCGGTTCTGTTGTCGTAGCAGAAATGCCCGACAGCATTGACCACGCATGGATCTATATGGGCGAATTTAATTCCAGAGCTGATGTGGTAACTTATCTTAAGAATATCGGTGTGGATGAATCACTCATTACAAGTGCAACGGTTGGTAGCGGCAGCGGTGACGGCGGCAGACATTGGCGTATCGAGTCCAATGGCTCTCAGGGTGTTGTGATCAACAACAATACGGACGGCAAGAAAGCATCTGTCATGAATATGTATGCTTACCGCATTACGCAGGCAGATGTGACCTTTGAGATTACAAAGGTTCTCAAGTCTGATAACAAGGTTGTTATCAACGGCACAAGCCCGATTGACGGAACAAAGGCGGTTTACGGTGTGTATACGGATAAGGCATGTACTGACAAGGTTGGCGAGATAACAATCGGTACGGACGGTGTCGGTTCTATCGAGCTTCCCAACCGCCAGTACTACGTCAAGGAAATCTCTGCTCCGACCGGATATAGCATTTCTGAAGAAGTATTCGCACTGAATGCCAATCAGAATGTGTTTGTAACGGAGGATATTACAAGTGGCAGCATTAAGATTAACAAGACTGCGGAAGATGGTATTCTTGCAGATCACGAATTCAAGCTGTCATGGGTGGAGGCTGGCAGAAACTGCGAAAAGACTGCTGTTACAGACAGTAATGGTGTTGCAGTGTTCAATGAACTGCCTGTGTATGATCTGATTGGAAAGAATGTTATTTCTTACACCATCAGCGAAATCAACGTCGAAACCCGTTACGAAACACCGAAGGCACAGAATGTTGTATTGACGGGTGGAAATGTGGATCTTACGGTTACAGCAAACTTCGTCAACGAGCTGAAAACAGGTTCTATCCGCATCAATAAACAGTCTGAGGACAATCAGAACGGCGACAGAACCTTTACAGTAACCGGCAACGGTGAAACCTACACTATCACTACAGGTGCAGACGGTATCGCAATTCTTTCGTATATTCCTGTGTACAACAGCGAAAACGAAAAGATTGTATACACTATCTCCGAAAAGGATGTACCCATCCGCTATGTAGTGCCTGCTAATCAGACAGCAACACTCACAGCGGATGCAACTGTGGATGTGGAATTTGAAAATGTCCTCAAGAAGTTCACAGTAGAAGTTGTGAAGAAGGACATCGAAAAAGGCACAGCACAGGGCGATGCAAGCCTTGCAGGTGCGGTTTACGGCATTTACAACGGCGATGAACTCATCGACACTTACACCACAGACGAATACGGCAGCTTCACCACACACGAGTTTGAATGTGGCGATAGCTGGACAATCAAGGAACTTACTCCCTCCGAGGGTTATCTCCTTGATTCTACTGTATATGAAGTAGGGGCAGCGGAAAAGAAATACACCATCGAAAACAACGCAATCGAAATGACAGTATATGAAACACCTGTCAAGGGTAAGATCTCCATCATCAAGCACAGCGATGACGGCACAACAGGCATCGAAACTCCCGAAGTCGGTGCAGAGTTTGAGGTGTATCTTAAGTCTGCTGGCAGTTATGCAGAAGCAAAGGAATCTGAAAGAGATTACCTTGTATGCGACGAAAACGGCTTTGCACAGACAAAAATGCTCCCTTATGGTGTGTATGTCGTACACCAGACAGTCGGCTGGGACAACACCGAATGGGTGGATGACTTCGAGGTCAATGTGTGTGAAAACGAAGAAGATTATTTCTATATCATCAACGACGCAGTCCTCACATCCTATGTGAAGATTGTCAAGAAGGACGCTGAAACAGGCAATATCATTCCTGTGGCAGGTATCGGCTTCAAGGTGTGGAACTGTGATACCAAGAGTTATGTGGTACAGGAGATCAAGTATCCTGCTGTGACTGCACTCGACACATTCTATACTGACGAAACAGGTACACTTATGCTCCCGAATGAGCTTGTCTACGGCAATTACGAGCTTCACGAGGTACAGTCCGCAAACGGATATGTTCTCGACAGCAAGCCTGTACCGTTCACTATTGATGGTACGGTGGATACTGTGACAGTCGAAAAGACAAACAAGCCTCAGAAGGGCAAAATCTCCGTACAGAAGTCCGGTGATGCATTCGCATCTGTAACGGTACTCGGCCCAGCAATTTGGGTAGATGAGTATGGTGTAACTCACACAGCAGGCTCAACCACCTATACTCCTGTATTCAAGGAAACAGGTCTTGCAGGTGCAGTATTTGAAATCACGGCTGCAGAGAATATTGTAACTGCTGACGGTACAATCCGTGCAAAGAAGGGTGACGTTGTTGCTACCCTTACAACCGATGATAACGGCTATGCAGAGAGTGATCTGCTCTATCTCGGCAAGTACGAGGTAAAGGAAATCAAGGCTCCTTACGGTTACGTTCAGAACGCTGTTTCCGAAACAGTTGAACTGACCTATGCAGGACAGGAAATCGAGGTGAGAGATACAGTGAATCAGGCATTTGTCAATGACTATCAGGAGGTAGAGATTACGCTCTCCAAGTTTATGGAGTACGATGAGCAGTTTGCAATCGGAAACAACGGCGAGTATCTCTCTGTACGTTTTGGACTGTTTGCAGATGAAGTTATCACTGCAGCAGACGGCACATCCATTCCTGCTGACGGCATGATTGCAGAAGTATCTCTCAGTGAAGATATGACTGCAAAGTTCGATGCACAGCTTCCGTTTGGTCGCTACTATGTTCAGGAAATCGCAACCGATGAACACTATATGCTTAACGGCGAGAAGTATCTCGTGAATTTTGAGTATATGGGACAGGAAATGACCACAGTCAATATCGACTGCGGTACTTTTGAAAACCACCTCAAGCGTGGTAATGCCAACGGCTACAAGGTGAACGAGGACGATGAACCCCTTGCCAATGCACTCTTCGGTCTTTTCGCTGTTGGTACAGAAACATTCAATGTGGATACAGCCATCAAGACTGCCATCTCCGATGAAACAGGCTATTTCGAGTTCACAGAAATCCCTTACGGTGAGTATGTGATCAGAGAAATTGCAGCTCCCGACGGATATATTCTCTCGGATAAGCAGTATCCTGTAACAATCAATGAGGACGGCGATACCGTCGAAATCACCGCTGAAAACGAGGCGATTACGGTAGAAATCAGCAAGCAGGACATCTACGGTTCAGAGCTTGCAGGTGCAGAGATGCAGCTTGTGGATGAGAACGGCGAAGTCATTGATGAATGGGTATCCAATGGTACAAACCATGTCGTAACGGAACTTCCTGTGGGCAAGTACACGCTCAAGGAAACCGCAGCTCCTGACGGATATATCATCGCAACAAACATCAGCTTCGAAGTATTTGCAGACGGTTCTGTAATTGTTGAGAACGTGGATGCAACTGCAACTACCGAGGATGGACATCCTCTCATTGTAATGGTGGATGATACAACCAAGGTGGAAATCAGCAAGCTGGACATCACCAATGATGAGGAACTTGTTGGTGCAACGCTTCAGATTATTGATGAAGATGGTGTCGTAGTGGAAGAATGGGTGTCCTATGAGCATCCTCATTTTATTGAGGCACAGCTTATTGCAGGCAAGACCTATACGCTCAAGGAAACCATTGCTCCCGATGGTTATACTATCGCAAACTCCATTGATTTCACAGTCAATGAGGACGGCACAGTCAACACCGTTGTGATGTATGATGAGCCGATCCCCGATACTCCCGACACACCTACAGGCGATACCACAAGCAGACTGCCCGGAATTTTGATGATTGCGGCAGGTCTTGTAATGGTTCTCATTGCAGGTATGGGCAGAAAGAAAAAGGACGATGCTGACGAATATGCAGCACTCTGTCCCGACTTTATTGAAAGCGAGGAATAACGCATGAAAAAGAAAACCATTCGCATTCTGGCGGTTGCTGTGGCAGCCGCCCTCCTTTTTGGAGGTATATATCTGCTTACAAAGGACGATATTGCACAGAAAAAAGCTGAAGGAGATCTTGCACCCTTTATGCCGTCTGTAATTATGCAGGATGCTCTGGCATATGCACCGACAGAGTCTGTAACGACTACTACAGGTACAAGCACTTCTGAAACGACATCTGAGGAAGGCACAACAAGTTCCACAACATCGGAAACTGTTCCAAGTGTGCAGGAAAATGTTCTGTCACCTGAAATTTGTGAAGAACTGAAAGAACAGGCACAGGAACTGCAGGAAACCTATCCCGATGCCATCGGCTGGATCTATATTCCCGATACAAGCATCAACTACCCGATTATGCAGGGAGAGGACAATGATTTCTATCTTACCCATGGTACGGACGGACACAGTCTGAAATGCGGATGTATTGAACTGGATTTCCGCTGTGAAAACCGCTTTCAGAACAACTTCAACATCCTGTACGGCCACAACATGAAGAACGGCTCAATGTTCGCAAACGTATGCAGATTCAAGGAAAGAAGCTATTATGACAGTCATCCCTACGGCTGGGTGTATACCTCCGATGCTGTGTA
The DNA here is from genome assembly GCA_045545055.1 of Clostridia bacterium. Classification (GTDB taxonomy): domain Bacteria; phylum Bacillota; class Clostridia; order UMGS1883; family UMGS1883; genus UMGS1883. Next base: position 27,406 of record JAZQAB010000070.1, read on the forward strand.
CAGACTGGACTTTTTCTCTGTGGCTGTGACAGATTGGCATGATGAAATCTACAATGGTTTTCGCAGCCTTGACGAATGGACACCGCATCTGAAAGAGATTTCCCGAATCTATGAGGAAGTCGAGCTGACAGAACAGGACAGGCTTGTACTGCTTTCAACCTGTTCCTATGAATTTGACAATGCCAGAACTGTGCTGATAGGCAGGCTGGTGGAAATGGAGAGTGATATGAATGCTTAAAAAGACCAAAAAGAAAATTGCCGCAACCCTGGCAAGTGCCGTCGCATTCGCTAATATGTTGACGATGCAGGCATATGCGGCAGGCGATGTTTCAGGAGCCATCCAGTCCACATGGAATGATGCAAAGTCCCAGATCAAGTCCATTGTGAACAACGTTGTGTTCCCCGTACTGGATGTCGTACTCGTAATTCTGCTGTTCGTCAAGATTGGCACGCTCTATATGGAGTATCGCAAGCACGGACAGTTCGAGTGGACGCCGGTGGCAATCATCTTCGGATGTTTGCTGTTTACGCTGACAGCACCGCTGTATATCTGGAACGTCGTAAACATCTAACCACAAGCCCGGTTTCCGGGCTTTACATATTGAAGTTTAAAGGAATTTGTGGTATAATGAATGAAGCGTTAATAGGCGTACAAATAAGAATTTATAGAGGTGACTAAATGCTAGTTTTATGTTCAAATGGTTTATCAAGTGAAGAAATTTTGGCATATACAAGAGAAAAGGTAAAATATTGTAAAACGGCTGTATTAGTAGTTACAGCGGATAATGAATATAAGGAAAACAATTATCATGTAGCAAGATGTATTTCTGAATTAGAATCATTAAATCTAAAAGTCGATATATTTGACTTGGATAAGCAACCTGCCGAGTTATTATTGGATTATGATGTAGTAGAATTTATTGGAGGGAATCCATATTACTTATTAAATTCTATCAGAGAACATAATGCAACAGAAGTGTTAAAGGATATTGCTAAAAATAAAGTATTGATTGGTTGGAGTGCGGCTGCATTCGTTTTTAGTCCTACACTTGAATTGGTAAATTGCTATTCTCCAGAAATGAATTTTTTGAGATTGACGGATTTAAGAGGTCTTTCATTAACACAAGTCCAAGTGTTGCCTCACTATAATAAATTTCTTTCAAAATTTGATAAGTTTGAAGAAAGATGTTGTGCATATGAAAAAGAGCATAGTGTTAATGTAATTCGTATAAATGATGGAGACGGAATTTTTATTGATTCGGAAGTTTATATTTGTAAAAATTAAATTCCAATTTGTCGAACTGAATATTATTACATAGTCGTCTGTGATTTCAAATCACAGACGGCTTTTTCTGTCCCCAAAGGAGGTGAAACCATGCCATATATCCCCTACACCGACGAGCAGAAACAGCTCGCCAACAGCGTAGACCTGACCACATTTCTGAGAATGCGAGGTGAGAAATTAGTCCCCGTGGGCAGAGAATTCAAGCTTGTCTATCATGACGGATACGGCAAGCACGACAGCATCACTGTCAGTGGTTCGCAGTGGTATGACCACAAGAATCAGATTGGTGGCGGCCCGATCAAATTCATGCGTGAGCATTACGGGATGAACTTTCAGGAGGCAATGCAGGCTCTGCTCGGTCACTCAGCTCTGCCACTTCCCCATGTGGTTCAGCCTGTTATGGCAAAAGAGAAAAAGGAGTTCAGGCTCCCCGAAGCCAACGACAATATGCACCGTGTCTATGCCTATCTCATCAAGCAGAGGTTCATTGCCCCGGAGGTCATCACCCACTTTGCAAAGCAAAAACTGCTCTACGAGGACAAAAAACACCACAATGCCGTGTTCGTGGGCGTGGACGGCAATGGAGTCCCAAGGCAGGCTCACAAACGATCCACAACCACATTCGGAAACAGCTTCCGACAGACCATTGAGGGTTCGGATACAAAGTACAGCTTTGCACACTTCGGAAAGAGCAATATGCTGTTCGTCTTTGAAGCCCCCATAGATATGATGTCATTCCTGACGCTATATCCAAATGACTGGCAGGACAGCTCATATATCGCCATGAATGGTGTGTATGAAAGTGCTGTGCTGACTGCTCTGGAAGAACATCCGAATATTGATTGGGTTATTATCTGTACCGACAACGATGAAGGAGGCATCGACGCAGCCGACAGGCTCGCAGATATCCTGTCAGAACGTGGATATGATATGTTGTCACGGTATCCACCCAACAACAAAGACTGGAATGAGGACTTGAAGGAACTGCACGGTGTGCCGTTTTTGCCTGCTGTTCCACACAGAAGATTGGAGGAATATGAAAAACAGGCAGAAAGCTTGCAATATTACCCTTGCAGAATCGAAAAGCTGCGGTCACAGCTCAATGCTACATTCGAAAACGGACAATACAGATATCTCGCCGAGTATGCTCTTGCAGGCTCGGTTTTCTTTTCGCAAAAAACAGGCTCAAAGCAAGATGCCGATCGGGAGTTCAGACACTCTGCTGAAAGGTTGGCAGCATTCTACCGCCCATATCACGATCGCTCCAAGTCAGTTAGTCTTCGGAGAGAATTGGGCGAAAAAGTCGCAGATGTATTGCAGGATCTGAAAAATTATGCAAGAACGGAGGAACAGACAAGAATCACAGCAGATAAGCTGTATGACCTTGCAGATTGCGCACTGCGAGTGTCTGTGGATGAAGCACTGAGGAATCAAGAACAGTCACAGGAAGAAGAAATCGAACCCGAACCGGATTTTGAATTGCAATTGGAATAGCGGCTGTGTCATAGCGCAATACCTTGAAGGATTAACATGAAGAAGATATAGTTATCTTCAGAAAGAAGAATAATATATGGGAGGAAGTGAGAATTTGGATGAAAGACAAATGGTGACAATCGGAATTATGATAGCGTTCCTTGCCTTGTTTTTGGTTCTTGTGAATGTCCTGGACAACAAGAGCATTAACGGAATCAAGGCAAAACAGGTTGGTGACGGTCAGCACGGCACAGCGAGGTGGGCGACGAAACAGGAAATCCGTCGCTCTTTTTCCTCTCTGCCATTCGAGCCTGAACTGTGGCGACAGGGAAAGAATCTGCCAGAGATTGAGGGAACTGTGGTAGCCTGCAGAGGAACAACAAATACAACAGCACTCATTGACACAGGAGATGTCCACACATTGATGGTCGGTGCAGCGGGCGTGGGCAAGACGGCGTATTTCCTGTATCCGAATATTGAATTTGCCTGTGCTTCGGGTATGAGCTTTCTCAGTACGGATACCAAGGGAGATGTGGCGCGAAACTACGGTGAAATCGCAAGCAAGTATTACGGCTACCATGTTTCTGTACTTGACCTGCGTAATCCGACCAGATCGGATGAAAATAACATTCTGCACATGGTAAACAAGTATATGGACGAATACCTTGAGGACAGGACAAACCTTTCAGCAAAGGCAAAGGCCGAAAAGTATGCGAAAATCACAGCGAAAACAATCATCAACATCGGCGGTGGTGACGGAAACTACGGTCAGAACAGCTTCTTTTACGATGCAGCAGAGGGACTCCTCTCCTCCACCATACTGCTTGTAGCAGAGTTCGGTGACAAGAATGAAAGGCATATAGTTACTGTGTTCAAGCTTATTCAGGACTTGATTGCAAAGAAGCCAGCCAAGACCGGTAAGGATAAAACACAGATGTATTTTGCGGAATTAATGGAAATGCTTCCCTCGGAACACAAAGCAAAATGGCTTGCAGGTGCGGCTCTTAATTCATCTGACCAAGCAATGCTTTCTGTTATGAGTACAGCACTGTCACGATTGAACAGCTTTCTGGATTCCGAGATGGAACAGATTCTGTGCTTCGGTACAGCCATTGACGCTGAAAAGTTCTGCAGTGAAAAGTGTGCTGTATTCGTAATTTTGCCGGAGGAAGATCAGTCAAAATACTTCATGGTCAGTCTGCTGATTCAGCAGTTATACCGTGAAATCCTGTCCATTGCCGATGAGAAAGGCGGTACACTGGATAAGAGGGTTATGTTCTATTGTGATGAGCTGGGAACCTTTCCGAAGATTGACGGACTTGAAGCAATGTTCTCCGCAGGACGTTCCAGAAAAATATCCATTGTAGCAATTATTCAATCCTTTGCACAGCTGGAACAGACCTACGGCAAACAAGGCATGGAAATCATCACAGACAACACACAGCTGACGGTGTTCGGTGGCTTTGCTCCAAATTCACAGTCAGCTGAAGTGCTTTCAAAAGCTCTTGGAGAGCAAACAGTCTTGTCTGGCTCTGTATCTCACGGACGAGAACAAAGCAAATCCCTGCAGATGATCGGCAAACCGCTGATGACGGTGGATGAGCTGAAGTCCATGCCAAAGGGACAGTTTATTGTCATGAAAACAGGAACGCATCCTATGATTTCAAAGCTCAAGCTGTACTTCAAGTGGGGTATCCAGTTTGAAAAGCCATATCTTCTCCCCGACAAGGGTGCAAGAGCTGTGCGGTATCTGGAACGTGACGAGCTGATGAGAGAGATTGCTGTGAAATATCCGCAGAAGAAAAAAGTGCTTCCGCCGCCCGAATCGGAGGTAGAAATCGTGAACGAATACGAGCCGGAGCCACACAAGGCAAAGCTCGACGTGAAAACGGGAGGGAGATGATGTGATTTGATACAACCCAGAAGAATCTATGACCTTGGACTGACACACAAGGCGGTAGCGGTGTACTGTTATCTGTGTAACCGTGCAGATAAGAATGGCGAATGCTATCCGTCAGTCAGACTCATATCCAAGGACTTAAGTCTTTCAAAAAGTTCGGTGTTCAGAGCATTCAATGAACTGGAACGAAACGGACTGCTGCAAAGACTTCCGAGATACCATCCAAGCGGTGCAAGGCGAAGTACACTGTATCGCTTAAAGGGTGAGATCACAAAGGTTGAAGGAGGTGAACGGAATGTTTGATTGGATCGGCGACGCCATTGACTGGATTGGCGATGGCATTTCTTCATTGTGGGATAGTACGGTCGGTAATGCGACACAAGCCATTGGTGACTGGATATGGGAAACCATGTTCGAGTGGCTGTTTAATCTTATCTACGGGGGAATTGCAGACCTATTTGAATTCATCAACAGCAGCACCTCAGATATCTTTACACTATCATGGGTGCAGGCATTCATTGCTCTGTTCCATAACCTTGCGTGGATGCTGTTTGCCTGCGGACTTATTGTGGCAGTATTCGATACTGCCATTGCCTATGAATCAGGGCAGGCAAACATCAAGAATACCTGTCTGAATGTGCTGAAAGGCTTTATGGCTGCAAACCTTGTAACTGTTGTACCGCAGCGATTATATAGTTTTTGTACAAGTTTACAAGGCACATTTGCGACAGATCTGCTGGGTAACTTCATAGGCTCAACATCGGATACAGTTGCAGGCTCTGCACTTTCTGTTATTGTAGCACTGGCATCGGATGTATCACTGTTCAGCTTATTCTTCATTATCCTCTTCGGATACTGTACCATCAAGGTTGTGTTTGCAAACATAAAGCGAGGCGGTATTCTTTTATGCCAGATTGCGGTGGGCAGTCTTTATCTGTTCTCTGTTCCAAGGGGATTCACAGACGGCTTCTACAGCTGGATGAAACAGGTCATCGCAACCTGTCTGACAGCATTTTTGCAGACAACGATTCTGTATATAGGGCTTCTGACCTACACACAGCACGCATTGCTTGCGGTTGGAATCTGTCTGTCAGCAAATGAGGTACCGAGAATTGCCCAGATGTTCGGACTTGACACAAGCGTCAGGGTCAATATGATGAGTATCAATAGTACTGTGAGCATGGGTGCAAAGGCTGCTAAGTTTATTGCGAAAAAGTAGGAAAGGACTTGATTTTTCCATCTGTTGGGAGTATAATGAAAGCATATCTATTCTTTCTGACGGAGGATTTTATGAAAGTAAAAATTGAAATTGTAAGAGTTATAGATAAATCCTACCCTGTATTTGTAGAAGCAAGACTGACAGATTGCAATGGAAATGCTCATTGTTTTCACGACAAGCTACCTGTTTTTACTTTGAACGAGCCAAAGAATATCCCGTGTGATGGCATCATTCGATGCACGCTGATAACAGAAAATGCTGACACAGTTCTGATTGATACACTTACTCCTGATGATATTGAATCTCTGGATGGAGTAAGCAGATTTGAAATTTGCAAAGATCAGATTGTATACGAATAACACTATGATACAGTCAAGCCCACCGCTTGGCTGTATTTTTTATGCTCAAAGGAGGACTGATAACCCCATGAAAACCTATATCTACCCCGAAAACCTGCGAGCCACAGTCAAGCTGTGGTTCTGGAACATCCGTGATTTCTGTATCATCTGTGCCGGCATAATCCTGTCGGCACTTTTGTTTGCAAAGCTGTATACCGTTGTACCGCTGTCCTTGACAGCTTGCTTTGCATTCCTGAGTCTGAGAGCAGATGATACCGCTATCATGGACTATATGTTCAACGCTGTGAAGTTCTTTCTGTTTTCACAGCAACAATTCCAATGGAGAAAGGACTGAACAATATGAGCAAAAAGAAGAAAAACAGCGTTCAGAAACTCATCGGCTTTGAACGCTTTACAAAATACGGAGTGCGTACCGACAAGGCAGAGTTTGCATTCTTCGCAGTCGAGCCGACCAACATTTCCGTTATGTCAGCCGCAAGCATCGACACCAAGGTGCATCACCTTATGATGCTTATGAGCATGGTTCCCGATCTGGAACTCATCGCCCTTGACAGCTGTGAGTGTTTTGACAGCAACAAGGAATATGTCCGCAGACGCTTGCAGAAAGAAAAGAACGAGGCTGTTCGCAAGCTTCTTGAAGCAGATTACAATTTCCTTGATGAAATCCAGACGGAGATGTCCTCGGCAAGACAGTTTCTGTTTGCAGTCAGATTCAGAAAAGAAAAAGAAGAACAGGTATTCAACCTCATTAACAGAATCGACAAGACCATCAGCGACCACGGATTCTCAGCAAAGCGTATGAGCAAGACCGACATCAAGAGAATGCTGGCACTGTACTTCGGTACGAGCATCACCGGTGACGAAATCCCCGATGTAGAGGGAGAAAACTACTTTGACAAGGAGGAATTCGATGAAGAATAAGCAGAAAAGAAAAAAGGAATACACCCCCGAACAGCAGGAACGCATCATCACAAAGGAATACTTCGACCGTATCGCTCCCGGCGTTGTGCGTTTTTACACCGACCACTATATCTGTGGCAATTTTTATAAGTCCTGCTGGGCTGTGACGGAGTACCCTCCCACCACAGAGGAAACCGCAATCCTTGCACACCTTGCAGACCGCAACGGCGTGACCTTGCGTATCTACAACCGCCTGGTCAACAGCATGGAACAGCGTAAGATTGTTCAGCAGGCAATGCGAAAGAATCACATGATGAGTACTACTAATGATGTGTCTGAATCCGTTAAGGCACAGGATAACATCAATGACGTGGTAGAGCTTCTCTCAGAGCTGAGAAGAAACAAGGAGCCTCTCCTGCACACGGCTGTGTTTATTGAGCTGAGAGCGACAACCGAGGATAAGCTCCGTGAGCTGCAGGCAGACATTCAGATGGAACTTACCAGATCGAAGATTTCTGTTGACAGACTGCTCCTTCGCCAGAAAGAGGGCTTCCTCGCTGTGCTTCCTTGCGGCAATAATGTATTCGCAAGTCAGTTTGAACGTGTATTGCCTGCAAGCTCTGTTGCGAATCTGTATCCGCTGAACTACTCAGGCAAGACGGATCAGCACGGTTTTTATATCGGCAGAGATAAGTACGGCTCGAATGTGCTTGTTGACTTCGATAAGAGAACCGAGGACAAGACCAACTCCAATGTTCTCATCCTCGGCAACAGCGGTCAGGGTAAGTCGCATCTGTTGAAACTGCTCCTCTGCAATCATCGTGAGGCAGGTAAAAGTGTGTTGGTTCTCGATCCTGAATCGGAATATCAGGAACTGTGTGTAAACCTCGGCGGCACCTATATCGACATGATGTCGGGCGAATATATGATTAATCCGCTGGAACCTAAGGCTTGGGGTGAAGCGGAAAAGAATATCGACGCTCCCGAAGTGTTCAGAAAGGTCACAAGGCTGAGTCAGCACATCAGCTATCTGAAAGACTTTTTCAGAGCCTACAAGGACTTCACCGATGCAGAAATCGACACCATCGAAATCTTGCTCATGAAGCTCTACGGCAGATTCGGAATGGATGACGGCACCAACTTCGATCAGTTCACAGCCGAGGATTACCCGACCATGAGCGACCTCTACGAGCTTATCGAAAAAGAATTCATGGCATTTGACAGTGAGAAAAAGCACCTGTACACCGAGGAAATGCTCCAGAATATCTGTCTCGGACTGAACTCTATGTGCAAGGGTGCGGAGGCAAAATACTTCGACGGGCATACCAATATCCGTGACGCAGAGTTTATCTGTTTCGGTGTGAAAGGTCTTATGGATACTAATAAGCGGCTGAAAGACACCTTGCTGTTCAACATTCTCAGCTATATGAGCAATCAGCTCCTGGGTAAGGGAAACACGGTGGCGGCCGTCGATGAGCTGTACCTCTTCCTCACAAACATGACCGCAATTGAATATATCCGCAACGGCATGAAGCGTGTGCGTAAAAAGGAGTCCTCGTTTATTCTGGCAAGTCAGAACATCGAGGACTTTTTGCTTCCCGAAATCAAGGAATTTACAAAGCCGCTGTTCAGTATCCCGTCCCACCACTTTCTGTTCAATGCAGGTCAGATCAATCCGCAGGAATATATGGACGCACTGCAGCTTGAAGAATCCGAGTTCAGTCTTATCCGCTATCCGGAGAGAGGAACCTGTTTGTACCGCTGTGGTAATGAGAGGTATCTGCTTCAGGTGATCGCACCTGCGTACAAGGCGGCACTGTTTGGTGCGGCAGGAGGTCGATAAGGATGAAAGAAATCCTCATCAAGCTCGCATTGGACATCCTCACTGACAAGGAAGCCCGAGACAAGATCCTCATTGTGATTCTGAGTATCGTCGTGGGTGTCGTTCTTCTGCTCTTTGCACCTGTTGCGGTGCTGATGACAATGCAGGATATCGATCCGCCTGATGTATCGGGAAACTTCGATCAGGCAGCATGGATGCAGTCTCTTGAAAGCGAACAGCAGGACAAGATTGCACAGATGGAATCAGCCGGTCAGCAGATTGCTTCTGCAATGGAGTCGGTGGGTGTTCGTGAGCAGACCATCAAGGCACAGCTTATCTATATTTCCTGCTTTAAGGATGTGACGGTAGATGACTTCAATGCCTATGCGAATCTGTTCAGATATGCTCCGGACGATGCAACACTCATCAACAGCATCAATCAGAACTACGGGTTGGAAATTGTGTACGAGGACTTCATGAGAAGCTATGCTCTCATCAGTCATGTAGTCATTAATCCGTATATGTTCACGGACGCACAGACGAAGAACTCAACTGACCTTGTGATATGGGCAAGGCAGGCATACGAAAACGGCTGGGGTTATGTGTACGGAACCTATGGAAATATTCTGACCGAGGAACTCCTGCAGGACAGGGCTTCCATGTTCGGAGAACACGTCACAGGCTTTGAAGATTTCATCCGTGAGAACTGGATGCGAAGGAGAACGGCAGACTGCGTTGGTCTCATCAAAGGCTATGGCTGGTACAATCCCGACAGCGGTGAAATTGTGGTAGGAACAAATGGCATGGCTGATGTCACTGCCAATGGAATGTTCGATGCGGCAACGCTCAAAGGAACGATTGATACCATTCCCGAAACACCCGGACTTGCTGTGTGGCAGGACGGTCACATTGGAATCTATATCGGGAACGGTGAGGTCATCGAAGCCATGGGAACAGAGCAAGGCGTTGTGAAAACGACGCTCCCAAGTGGCTGGACGCACTGGCTTGAGATTCCGTATATCTCATATGCAGCACAGGAAGAACCGACAACAGAACCCACCGAGGAAGGAGTGTGAGGAAATGAAAAAGACAATCACAGTAAGCATCAATGAAGAAAAGCTCTCGGCGATTGAGATGTACCTCGGTCAGAAGGACACAACTCTTGCTGCAGAGCTTGATAAGTATGTGGAGCAGACCTACACGAAGGTCGTGCCGCAGAACGTCAGAGATTTCATTGACATGATGGCTGACAAGAAACCGGAAAGGCGGTCAGGACGCAAGGCAAAACCGACAGAAGAATACACGACGCTACAGCTGAACAAGGACTGAAGTCCCACAGTTCGCTCCAGAATCGCTTGTGTGGCGGTTTGGGAGTCGCAGTCGGGAAAGGATACTCCACGAGCCGTCAAGCGAAATTTGAGGGCTTTGTGGGCAAGTCCGCAGGGGTCGGGATTTAACGACTTCTGCCCCGATTTGGGGTAGTTCTTTGGTTTGCTGGTTAAAGTCTGCGCGCCTTACGGCACACAGACAATCACATCGACGAGCAAAGCTCGTCGAGTTTGCGAGGATTGTCACGAATAAACCCAAGGGTGCATGAAAGAGAGGTTTGGAGAAATGCAGGTGCATGATAAGAAAAATACAACAAAAACAAACGATGTTTCGGAGAATAATAGGGCTGCATCAAGTGAATCTAAGGTGAAAATCAGTCTGAAAATATTCCCCGAAACAATTAGCATCGCTGACACACTATATGAACATGATAACTGTGGATCTCGCTCAGAGTTTATCGAAAAGGCTGTACGCTTTTACTGCGGTTATCTTCTCAATAAGGAACACACCGCAACAGAATTCATTGCACCACAGCTTGCGGCAATCACCGAAGGTATCGTCAGAGGCAGTGAACAGAATCTGTCTCGTGCGATGTTCAAAATTGCTGTTGAGCTTGGTGCGCTGACGCATATGCTTGCGGCAATGAATGATGTTGATGATGCAACGCTGTACAAGCTTCGTCTGATGTGTAGTGACGAAGTCAAGCGTATCAATGGTATCATTAACTTTGAAAAGGCGGTTAGGTATCAGCGGTCAGAGTAACTATATGCCGTGTCATTGATGCGGCATACATAAGAAAAGGAAGGATGTGAAAACATGGCTCTATCTCAAATCATCGTCACAAGCCGTTATCTCAAAAGCGGTAGCGCAAGGAGTGTGACGAAACGCAAAAACTATACAAAGTATATCGCAACCCGTGAAACCGTGGAAAAGCGTGAGCAGAATCAACTTGCTCCAAACGCTGCTACCACGAAAACACAAAAGGAAATGCTATCCGAATTGCTCAGTGACTTTCCCGAAGCAAAACGCTATCTTGAATATGAGGACTACACTGCAAATCCTACAGTGCAGAATGCAAGCGAACTGATCACAACAATCATTGAACGTCACGCAGATGTCATTGGCAACCGTCAGAATTTTGTCGGTTACATGGCAAAGCGTCCCGGTGCGGAACAGCGTGGTGCTCACGGATTATTCAATGACAGCGATGAACCAATTGTGCTGAATCAGGTTGCAGATGAGGTTGCACATCACAAGGGAAATGTGTGGAGTCATGTTGTTTCGCTTCGCCGTGAGGATGCAATTCGTCTTGGCTATGATAACTCCGACCGCTGGCGTGAGCTTGTCAAGCGGCAGATTCCTGTCATTGCAGAGCAGTCACGAATTCCGATGAGCAATCTGAAATGGTATGCTGCGTTTCATGATACGACGCATCATCCGCACATTCATCTGATCGTTTATTCCACCAATCCCAAGCAAGGCTATCTGAGCAGAGAGGGCATTGATAAAATCCGTTCTGCGTTTGCAAATGATATCTTTCATGATGATCTGCAGAGCATCTATCAGGAACAGACGTTGAACCGTGACGAGCTGAAATCTATATCACAGGAACAGGTGCATCAGATAGTGATGCAGATTCAGAATAGCACTTTCAATAATCCACAGTTGGAAAAGTTGGTGAAAAAACTGCATGAACAATTGCAGACCGTCAGCGGTAAGAAAGTGTACGGCTATCTTCCGCAGGATGTAAAGAGTACTGTTGATGAAATCCTTGCAGAGCTTGCAAAGGATAAACAGGTATCACAGCTCTATGAAAAATGGTGTGAGTTGGAACGGCTGAAGTATAAGATCTATACGCAGAAAGAACCGGAACTCCCACCGCTTGCCGACAACAAGGTATTCAAGCCTGTGAAGAATATGGTTATCCGTGCAGTACTTGATATGAATATGCCAGAACCAAGCCCATACTCTGTTCCGCAGAATGATGACAGCGACGATACTGCTTTCAGTGACATTGATAATGATGTATTCACTTGGAACGACGAGGATGCTGTTGAGGTTGAAGTTGAAAATTCTAATCTGCACATTCAATGGTCGAAGGATTATAAAAAAGCCTGCAAACTGTATTACAAAAAGGATGCAACGGATGACAACAAGAAAGAAGCTGTTGCATTGCTTCACTCCGAAGCTGAGAAAGGAAACCTGCTTGCAATCCATGACCTTGGAAAAGTGTATGCTGATGACAAAGAAAAGTCCGATGCATATTACAAGCAGGCACTTGATGGTTTTCTTGAGCTTGAACCAATGTCGCAAAAACTGCAGCCGTATCTGCAATACCGTATCGGTAAGATGTACTGCTATGGCTCAGGAACTGAACAGAACTACGCAGAATCATTCGGATGGTTTCTGAAATCCGCATACGCAGGAAATAAGTTTGCGCAGTTTAGTCTTGCAAATCAGTATTACTATGGAAACGGATTTTATAAGGACAAAGGACAGGCTCTGCATTGGTATATGAAATCCGCAGAGCAAGAATTGCCATATGCAGCGTATGCCGTTGCACAGATGTATGCAAACGGTGACGCAGTCCTGCAGGATGAAGCTACAGCACAGCAATACTACGCACAAGCATTGGCAGGCTTTCTGAAACTTGAAGCAAGCGACCGTGCAGATGATAACCTGCTGTATAAGCTCGGCAGAATGTATCGATATGGACTTGGAACAGATGAGGATATTCCCCAAGCCTTGGAATACTTCTCACGTTCAGCAAAACATGGCAATAAAAATGCCAGACGCATGATTGCTATAGAACAACTATCAGGTGAATACATTCCTCAGGATGTGAATAAAGCTGTGGAAACGCTCACAGAGCTTGCAGAAAATGGAGATGCGGTATCTGCATATCGGCTCGGCAAACTGTATCTATTTGGTGCAGATGGTATTGAACGTGATGTGCCACAAGCAATACAATGGCTTACCCAGTCCGCAGAAGGTGGTAACGAGTATGCACAACAGCTTCTTGATAACATGGAGCAGAGGGAAAACGCTGAATTCGCATCAACTATCTTCGGGTTGTTTGTAAGCTTAAGCCATATGATTGAAGATGACTATAACAGGAGTCATAAGAAACTGCAATCCAAGGTTGACAGTAAGATTCAGCGTATAATTCGTAAGCATAAGCAGGAGCTTGGTATCCGTGATGAACATGATATGACAATGGCATGATTTTTTACAGATTTTTTTCGTAGGCTCTAAGCTCATAGAAAACGCTCTGCACATCAATGCAGAGCGTTACTGTTATTAACCATAGTTGTATTTTTGAGCCTCTTCGCTTGTATCTTCAAGATATGCAACACAATTCAGCTCGGTTCCGTTTGCGAATTCTTCCAGACCAAAGCCAGAAATACCGTAAAAGTCTCTTTTCTTACCATAGAAAAATCTATAGTTCTCTGGCAGATTGGTAATTCTGATAGCATATGTAATATTACCGTTATAGCTGTCAGGGCTGTCAAAGGAATACTGAAGATTTTCTATGTACAATTCCTCCGTCTCTGATGTGTTCCATGCTGCAACAACATCGCCAGTCTGAAGATTAAACAGTTCACACTCAAGATTGTGTATAGACACATTGCTGATAATATCCAATACTTTTAATCTCAATGAGTATGTACCTTCCAATGGTATACTATTTACAGGTTCTTGTTCCTTAGATAACAGTATATCAATGTTTCTATCTCCTTCAAAATAGCCGGAGATATTGTATTCAATGAGATTTTGACCACTAAAACTATACTCAGATGGAAGTGTATCGACAACCACTATGTATCTGTATTCCGTTTCTTCCTTGATAAAACTTGCATAATATGAGGTGTGATCAGATGAATTCCATTCTGCAACTACTATACCATCACCAACATCTGCATATGTTACATCGTCTATCCATTCAATCTTTTGTTGTATCAATCTGGCATTAATTGAATTTACAGCTTCGAAACTATTATCATCAAGAAAACTGATATGAAATCCATAGGAATTCGGATCAGGTATGATTCCGGGATCTGTATTGCTTGTAGCAGTAGTAGTAGTTGGACGATCTGGAGGTGGATCTACAGTTGATGAAATCTTAGGTGGGGTAGTTTGTTTGGGTGCAGTTGTGGTAACCGGAGATACCGGAGTTACTACTGTTTCTGTAACAGACGGCAATGTTTCAGGCGATTCCGTCGTTACATTATTCTCACCTGTTGTTACAGGCTGAGTGACAGGATTATTGGTTGCAGATTGATTTGTTGCTTCAGTTGTAACAGTAATTATATTATTGGTATCTGCATCTGTTGTGGTAACTTTAGGAACAGATGATGTATCATTCACATCTGCATCAGGAACATCTGTAGAGTCGATAATAACATTGTCGGGGGGCTGTACCAGCAGATCGCTGTTTAATACGTTTTTTAATTTATCATTATTCCATACCCCAAGGCAAACTATTATAGCAGCACACAACCCTGAAACGGTTAAGGAAACACGTTTTATGGTGGCTATGCGTTTCATTTTTCTCTGTTCCTTTATTTCAACTTCTCTGGCAACTATCTCAGCCATTTTTTTATAGTCCATCATACGTATATCCCTCCTTTTCAATTTCCTTTTTTAGCGCAGCCTTGGCACGGTACAAAAGATCAATTATTTGCTTGTTCGATTTGCCCATAATTTCAGCAGTCTCGCTGGTATTGAAGTCTTCAAAGAATATAAGATACAAAACTTGGCTATATTCAGGTTTCAGTTTTTTGATAGTTTGCCGCAGTCTGATTCGCTCTTTGTTTTTTATGTATTCACGTTCCAGGTTTTCTCCATCAGAGATATCAAGTGCGTCATCGATAGAAATTTCGGTTACTCGCTTGTTTTTCCTTATATAGTCAAGGGCAGTATATCTTCCAATAGAAAAAAGCCATGTTTTAAAAGAACACTTTCCTTTGAAATTTGGTTTCTCATAAAACAACTTAACAAAGGTATCTATCGTAAGTTCTTCTGCATGATGAATATCTCCGACTATATTGTTTAGGTAAAAAACAAGTCCGTCCTTGTAATCTCGGATTATTTCCTCAATCGCATCTTTATCTCCTGAGAGAAAACGGCTATAACAATTGGCACCGTTATCCATTTTTCTCTCCTTTCAAATTCGATGAGTAAAAACTCAAAAATCATCTCTCATATATTTAGTCGAAAAAATAAGTGTCAGAATCGCAGTCATTTGAGAAGAAAAAACGATTTTTTCATCTACAACTATATTATAGCACATTTTCGGATTTTCTTCAAAATTTTTTTTAAAAAACTGCGATTCTCGATGATAAAAATACGACTAATGAGTGAAGGGTTAAAGCGAGCTCCCCCTTGTAGTTCCGGAATCATCTCTCAAAACTATACCTGAATGAAAAAGGAGGAATATTCATGAAAAAATCCAGAATACTGAGTTTATTGCTCTCCGCAGCAATCTCACTAACACCATTATGCAGTATTTCTGCATCAGCCGAGGAATCTTCTTATTCCTTTAACATCTGTTTTATTGCGGAAGAATCAGAGGAATACGTTGAAAATGTAAATGCCAAACTGATTCAGCAAGCGATTGAATGGACAGATGATGAACATTTTGTATATGTCGGAGATGAAATTATTGTTTCCGAGTGGAACACTAATAACGCAAACCCATTCATTACAGAGTCCTTCACTGACAACTGGCACGATTATGCATATCGTGTAGTAGTGGACGAATTGCCTGACGGCTACATTTTCAATTCAAGCAAACGTGTCGAAAGTGGAATTTCCGGTTATCTTGATGGAGAAGTCAAAGTGTCAATCAAACTCGCTGAAGGCGAAATTACCGAAAACACTACTCCTCTGGAAGGTACATATTCATTAAAGCTTAACGTCATGGATATTGTCAGAAATGAAAAGATAGCAGGTTTAGACTGCGAACTTTTCAACATTCAGACCGGTGATGTCGTTGCTGCATGGAACACATCTGAAACAGAGGGAATGTATATTGAAAATCTTCAGTATTCATTTGACAGAGCAGACAGCTACAACGGCAACATTACATATGCCATCAGAATTACAAATCTGCCTGAAAATTATCGTTTCTTCTATGGTAAAACCAGAGATCAATACGGAGTATCCGGATTTAGTTTAGAGGAATTCGTCAACGGAACAAATCTGTCGTGTACAGTTTATCTTGAAGATACAAGCGAAGATGCTCCGAAATACACTTATGTGTCTACTCCTCAGGCTAATATCACAACAGTTACAACCACTACAACAATAGCTGAACCGTCACCACTAACTACCACAATTACAGATGAAAACGGAAATTTCATTGACGAGAACGGCAATATTGTTACAACAAGTGAAACATCTAAAACAGAGCCGCAGACAATAATAACAACAACTACTTCTGGTCCGGTTGACCTGAACGACATCCCTCTGGAAGGAACATATTCACTGAAACTCAGTGTTATGGATATCGTCAGAAATGAGAAGATCGCAGGATTGAACTGTGAACTATTCAATCTCCAGAGTGGTGATGTTGTTGCTGCATGGAACACATCAGAAACTGAAGAAATGTATATTGAAAATCTTCAGTATTCCTTTGACAGACCTGACAGCTATAACGGCAACATTACATATGCCATCAGAATTACAAATCTGCCAGAGAATTATAGATTTTTCTATGGAAAGAGCAGAGACTTTTACGGAATTTCCGGCTTTGGTCTGGAAGAATTTGCAAACGGCACTGAACTGAAATGTGTTGCTTATCTTGAAGATACGAGCGAAGAAGCTCCAAAGTACACTTACATATCAACTCCGCAGGGTAACACTACAACAGTTACAACTACTACAACAATAGCTGAATCTGCATCATCAACTACCACAGTTACAGATGAACACGGAAATTACATCGACGAGAATGGTAATATTATTACAACAAGCGATACTTCTAAGACAGAAACTCAGACAACGACAACTACCACATCTGCTTCTTTTGACTTGAATGACATCCCTCTGGAAGGAACATATTCACTGAAACTCAGTGTTATGGATATCGTCAGAAATGAGAAGATTGCAGGCTTGAACTGCGAATTATTCAACATCCAGACTGGTGATGTCGTTGCTGCATGGAACACATCAGAAACTGAAGAAATGTATATTGAAAATCTTCAGTATTCCTTTGACAGACCTGACAGCTATAACGGTAACATTACATATGCCATCAGAATTACCAATCTTCCTGAGAATTACAGATTTTTCTACGGTAAAAGCAGAGAGTTTTACGAAATTTCCGGCTTTGCTCTGGAAGAATTCGCAAATGGCACTGAGCTGAACTGTGTTGCTTATCTTGAAGATACAAGCGATGATGCTCCGAAGTACACTTATGTTACTACTCCACAGGATAGCACAACAACAACTACTACAACTACAGCTCAGACTGAGAATAACGAAGAAACACTTCCTCAGACAGGTTACTCTTCCATCTATAAAGTTGTTGCAGGGCTTGCATCTCTTATGACATTAAGTGGAGCTGCAATTCTTGTTAAGACAAGAAAAAAAGATGAATAATTGATAAAATGAGAGCGCTACTCTCGATAGTAGCGCTCTTTTCGCTATTGAAGGATATGAAAAGAAGAACAGTACGAATTATCGGCGTTATTATGATTACTTGCGGTGCTTTGATATTGTCTGTTTTCGCATATAAACGAATCAGTCGAGAACTATATTTGCAAAAGCTTTTGGAAGAAAATGTGATATTTGAAATCCCAAGTTTAAATATCAGAGTTCCCGTCCTTGAGGGAACTGATTCGAAAGCACTTCAAGTATCAGCCGGACATTTTGAGGGAACGGGTTCACCCGGTCATGATAATTACTGCATTGCAGGACATAACAGCACAATATATGCTGAAATTTTCAATGATCTTGATAACATCCAGATTGGTGATGAAATGCATCTGATTGATACAGATGATAAAAGAACCAACTATATCTATATTGTTACGGAGTATACTATCGTTGATCCCCACAATGTTAGTGTTCTTAACGATTATGGCGATGACAGACTGACTGTTATATCGTGTACCGACGATGGAGAGTACCGACAGGTAGTTGTCGGAATCCTCAAAGAAAATAAATGATATATCGAAAGGAGCTTATTATGAAATTTACAATGATGTTTAACAAATTTTTAGCAGGAGTTATTTCCTTAACAAGTGTAATTGGTTTCGGCAGCTTTCCACATAACGTAGCCGAAGATGCTGTGTTTGAGGTTCAAGCAGCTGAAAGCAATAAAGAAATATTTGATGCTGAATGTTTTTTTGTTTATACAGGAACATATGGCGAGAAGCAATTACCGATCTTTGAGTACTATTACCCATCAAACGACATTTCAGGAACAAATTATAAACATCGTAAAAGTTACTTTAAAGGGGATGTTCCGAATGATCTGGAATATGGAGATATTTTTGTAACTGCCGGCGATGTTGTTACAACCTTAGATGAAAACACAAGAAATACTTACGAACTTGATCAAAGCACTGAATTACAAATCGTTGGCAATTGCTCTGAACTAATGGAAACTCAATCTTTGCAGGTTGTTGACAAAACCTATAGTGGAATGACGATGCCACCTGTTTATGCTGTTTTCACATTTCATCTGAGTGATGAGAACGAAAACAAGTATTATTATTCATTTGATAGCTTTGGAAGTACTCTTGGAATGAACATATCAGGAGCAACCGAGGGAGATACACTGTCTTTTGCTGTATATAATGATAGCGTGATTATCCCTGTAACGCCCAAGCAGAACGCAGATACAGCAACAGGCGATGTGAATGATGATGGCGAATTTACTATATCGGATGTGGTATTGCTTCAGAAGTGGTTGCTAGCTGTTCCTGAGACTCATCTTGCCAATTGGAGAGCTGCAAATTTTTGTGTCGATGAAAGACTCGATGCTTTCGATTTGTGTCTGATGAAAAGACAACTAATAGAAAAACTCAACGAAAATGTCAAGTCATCTTTCGAATTGCAAAGTGTTTACAATACACAAACCAATGTCGACAGTCATAATGAATGGCAAGGATATATTGCACATTCTGAAAACGAATTAAATGAAATAATACAAGAAAACGAAGGATTAAACGGACAGGAGATTTTATTAGAAGGCATTGACAAGAATTGCTTTGAAGATAAATCCATAATTATTATTTACAGCCCGTTCTGTCCAAGTAATCAATACTCAATAATTGATGATATTCTTGTTGCAAATGAAACCCTTAACGTTTCTACCACAACAAAAAAGCCTGATATGCCACGACTTGATATGTGCTACAGAAGGTATCTTTATATCGTAGATAAGAATGAAGTTGCTGATGCAAGTAATATCACTTTTAATGATACATCTTCACGCTATGGAGATATTGATGAAAAAGATGTAGTAAATTGGTTCAACGCATGGTGTGAAGCTTAATATAATTAAATACACTCTCTATCTTGAATACATGATATACCTTTGCGGCCTCCAGATTTTCTTGGAGGTCGTTTTTTTAATGTTTTTAAAATTTTTTGATTGTTGTCGGTCAACACCGCCAACAAACTATTTACATTTCAGGAAAAATATGTTATAATATACTAAGCATATCTTGTTATCGGAGGTGTCACATGGAAAGAGATAAAAACAGGAAACTCAAGCTGCTGAAACTACTGGAAATCCTGCAGAGAGAAACAGATGAACAGCATCCTATGAAAACAACTGACATCTGTCGTCGGATGGAAGATATGGACATCTCCTGTGACCGAAGAATACTTGCTTCGGAAATTCAGACCTTGCGTGAGCAGGGATATGAGATACAGCAATGTCAGGTTGGCAGAGCAAAAGGCTACTTTATTGCGGATCGTGCGTTTAAAGTGCCGGAACTTCGCATGCTACTGGATGCTGTAGAGGCCTCGCAGCTTCTCACAGAAAAAAAGACGCAGGAGCTGAAAGATAAAATTGTCAGTCTGAGCAGTGACAAACAGGCTGAAATATTGAAAAGTACTGTTGTGCGCTTCAATTCTGCAAAATCCACAAATGAACGGATCTACCATACTATCGGGACATTGGAAGAAGCAATACGCAAAAAGAAAAAAGTCACGATTCGGTATTTTCATCTGAATGAGCAGCGTGAAAAGGTGTATCGTTCTGAAAACGGAATTCATACAGTAGAACCGATTGCTCTTGTTTATAACAACGACAAGTACTATCTTACCTGCTACAATCCTGTTGCTGACAAGAATTACAATTACAGACTTGACCGTATTGAGTGGGTAGAAATTCTCAAAGAAAAGATAAGCAAAAACGCAGTTATCCGCAGTCGGTCAGTTGCAAAATACACCGCACAGGTTTTCAAAATGTATGGCGGTGAAACTGTAAATGTAACATTGGCATTCGATGCACACATGATTGATTACATATATGAAAAATTCGGTATGGAAACTAAGATTTTCCCTCTTGACAATGAGGAATTCACAACAAATGTCGATGTGCAGCTTAGTCCTACATTTTGGGGATGGTTGTTTCAATTCACTGGAAAGATGAGAATTACTGCACCAGAAAGTGCATATGAAGAATACGAAGAAATGCTAAAAAGGGCATTAGAATAATCAATATATTTATTCGAATGAAAAAGTAGAAAAAATAAGATTTGTGGAGGTGTGAAAAATATGACGATATTGACAAAAAAGCAAATGTCCGAGGAGGATATCAAGCTCCAATATATTACCCCTGCCATTCTTGCAAAATGGGACAAGAGCAGAATTACAATGGAAACCAAGATTACAGACGGTAAGATCTGTTTGAACGGCAACTTTGTGCATCGTGATAAGAAAAGTGCAAAGTATGCGGATTATGTCCTTTACTATAACAGCAGCTTCCCAATTGCGATTGTAGAAGCAAAGGACAATAAGCACAGCGTTTCTTTTGGTTTGCAGCAGGCAATTACATATGCACAGATGATGGACGTGCCGTTTGTTTACAGCTCCAATGGTGACGCATTTTATGAACATGATATGCTCACAGGTATGGAACGAGAAATAGCTCTTTCTGATTTCCCCTCGCCGGATGAGCTAATGGAACGATACAAAGCTGAAGCAAACGGAGGAAACGGTCTGTCAGTTAACGAGTTGACAGCCATGAGTCAGCCTTATTACTCAAGCCAAAATACTTATGAACCGAGATACTATCAGAGAGTTGCTGTCAACAGAACAGTGGACGCGGTTGCACGTGGTGATAACAGATTACTGCTTGTCATGGCAACTGGTACAGGTAAGACTTATACGGCTTTCCAGATTGTGTTCCGTCTGCTTAAAAGCGGTATGAAACGGAAGATTTTGTATCTTGCTGACAGAAATATTCTTGTGGATCAGTCGATTTCACAGGACTTTGCACCGCTTGAGAAAGTTATTCACAAAATCAATGTGTCCAAGGATGATAAGACTACAATCACATCTCATCAGGTGTATTTCTCTTTGTATCAGCAGCTTGTCGGAGATGATGACAAGGAACATTTCTCAGAGCTGTTCGACAAAGACTTCTTTGATCTGATTATTGTAGACGAGTGTCATCGTGGCAGTGCAAAAGAAGATAGCCGTTGGCGCAGAATACTGGAATACTTTTCTTCTGCCACACAGATCGGCATGACTGCTACTCCAAAGGAAACGACTTACACATCGAATATTACATATTTCGGAGAACCTGTCTACACCTATTCCCTCAAAAACGGAATTGAAGATGGATTCCTTGCCCCTTTCAAGGTAATTAGTATTACTACAGACATTAGCGATGGCTGGCGACCGCTGAAAGGACAAAGAGATTATTATGGTAATGAGATTGAGGACAGAATATACAACAACACCGACTATGACTACAATATCATTATTGCAGACCGCATCAACCAAGTAGCTCTTGAAATCACCAATTATCTGATCAACACTGACAGAATGCAGAAAACCATTGTGTTCTGTGCAACAGAGGATGCAGCAGAGCGAATGAGAGTTGCACTCGTTAAGCTGAATGCTGACATGGTTGCAAAAAATCCTGATTATATTGTTCGAATCACTGGTTCAGATACATATGGAAAAGAAAAACTTGATTACTTTATTTCAGTTTCTTCTCCATATCCCGTTATTGCAACGACCTCCAAGCTCCTCTCTACAGGAGCAGACTGTAAGATGACTAAACTCATAGTTCTGGATGAGAATATCGGCTCAATGACGGAATTCAAGCAGATCATCGGCAGAGGTACAAGACTCCGTGAAAAGGATGGAAAAACACATTTCGTGGTAATGGATTTCCGTAACATTTCAAGACTGTTCTATGATCCCGATTGGGACGGACCGGTTGAGGTTGATCCGAATTATCATCCTCCCAAGCCAAAAGTTGGCCCGGATATTCCTGTAGATCCGCCCGAACCTCCGACAGATCCACAAGAAAAGCCCTATGTGGATGTGGATGGTTGTACAGTGCGAATCATCAACAAAGTTGTTTCTGTCTATGATGCGGACGGCAAGCTTCTGCGTCATGAAAATATCATAGATTACACCCGTACCAATATCTTGGGTGAATATGCAGATCTGCAGCACTTCATCAGAAGCTGGAACAGTGAAGAGAAGAAAAAGACCATTCTGGAACTGTTCAAAGAGCATGGTATTGACCTGATGGCGTTGAAGGAATCGCAAGGAATGGAAGATGTGGATGTATTCGACTTTATCGTTCATGTTGCCTTCGACAAGAAACCGCTGACAAGAAAAGAACGTGCAAACGATGTGAAAAAACGTGATTTCATCAGCAAATACAGCGGTATGGCACGAGAGGTTGTAGAAGCTCTGCTGGAAATGTACTGCAATGAGGGCATTGCACAGATTGAAGATACACAGGTATTGAAACTTGATCCGTTCATCCGTATGGGTAAGCCCTCTGCCATTGTCAAGCTGTTTGGCGGTAAGGAAGGATATATGCAGGCCATTCGTGAACTGGAAGAAGAAATTTACAAGGTGGTATAACATATGAGCAGTTTGGGTAATTTCGTAAAGAGATTACGGGATATTATGAGAAATGACGCTGGTATCAACGGTGATGCACAGCGTATTGAGCAGATTGCGTGGCTCTTGTTTTTGAAAATATACGATACAAAGGAAAATGATTGGGAAGTCGATGATGATAACTATGAATCCATCATTCCAGAGGAATGTCGTTGGAGAAACTGGGCTGGTGTAGAAGATGAAAATAACAAAGGACATATTATAAATGAGAGTATGCTCATAACGGGTGATGATTTACTTGAATTTGTTAATAACAAACTATTTCCTACATTGAAATCTATTGAAGTTACGAAATCTACACCAGTTCATAAAGCAATTGTTAAAACGACATTCGAAGATGCTAATAACTATATGAAAGACGGTGTTCTGTTACGGCAAGTTATCAATGTAATCGTACTATTAAGATTGGACAATTATGCCGAAAGCCACGCTTTCGGAGAAATCTACGAATCCATTCTGAAAGAACTGCAAAGTGCAGGTTCTGCAGGTGAATTCTATACGCCAAGAGCTGTGACGGATTTCATGGCACAGATCATTAAGCCGAGAATTGGTGAGAAAATGGCGGACTTTGCCTGCGGTACAGGCGGATTTATTACAAGCTGGCTGAAAGCACTTGAACCGCAGAGAAAGACGGTCGAGGATATTGAAGCCTTTGATACTTCTGTTTATGGCATTGAGAAGAAGCAGTTCCCGTATATGCTGTGTGTGACAAATCTGCTTCTGCATAACATTGATACACCGAGAATCTACCATGATAATTCGCTCCTGTACGATGTACTGGACTATACGGAAGAAGATCAGTTTGATGTGGTGCTGATGAATCCTCCCTACGGCGGCAGTGAAAAGGCGGAGGTCAAGAATCATTTCCCGACTGACCTTGCAAGCAGTGAAACTGCGGATCTGTTCATGTCCGTGATCATGTATCGCTTGAAGCAGAACGGCAGAGCTGCAGTCATTCTCCCCGATGGTTTCTTGTTTGGCACAGATAATGCCAAAGTTGCGATCAAGAAGAAGCTGTTGGGTGAATTTAATCTGCACACGGTCATTCGTATGCCGCACAGCGTCTTTGCACCGTACACTTCCATTACAACAAATATCCTGTTCTTTGACAAGACAGGACCTACCAAGGAAACATGGTTCTATCGTCTGGATATGCCTGATGGCTACAAGAACTTCTCAAAGACAAAGCCAATGAAGCTGGAACATTTTGCACCTGTCATGGAATGGTGGAATCAACGTGAGGAGATCACGGTGGACGGCTTCGACAAGGCAAAGAAATATACCGCTGCCGAGCTTGTAGAGCGTGGATATAATATTGACCTCTGTGATTTTCCGCATGAGGAGGAAGAAATTCTCCCGCCGAAGGAACTGATTCAGCAGTATCAGGAAAAGCGTGCAAGTCTGAATGCGGATATTGATCGGATTCTGGCACAGATTACAGATATTCTTGGAATTTCGGATACGGAGGACTTGACATGACCGCACAGCAGTTAAAAAACTCTATCCTCCAGATGGCGGTACAGGGAAAACTCGTTCCGCAGGATCCAAATGACGAACCTGCCTCCGTCCTGCTTGAACGCATCAAGGCAGAAAAGCAGGAGCTGATTAAGGCTGGCAAGATCAAAAAGGACAAGAAAACTTCTGAAATTTTCCGTGGGGCTTCCCGTAATCTCCCTTATGCCTTTTGTGAGCAGGTAGGCAAGGAAATACGTGATATTTCGGATGAAGTGCCGTTTGAGATTCCTGATTCGTGGGAGTGGGTAAGGTTAGGGAGCATTGTTTATAATCGAGGACAAATGAAACCTACTTCTGATTTCTGCTATGTTGATATTGGCTCTATTGATAACAAAAATCAAAAATTAGGAAATATAGATAATATCATAACTCCTGATAAAGCCCCCTCACGAGCAAGGAAAATCATCGACATTGGTGACATTATTTATTCGACAGTTAGACCCTATCTTCATAATATGTGTATTATAGATAGGCAGTTTTCATTACAGCCAATTGCAAGTACTGGATTTGCTGCAATGACTTGTTATGAGGGAATTTTCAATAAGTTCTTGTTTTATTATCTACTTGCCCCAGACTTCGATAATTACGCTAATGATACTGAAAATTCAAAAGGAGTTGCCTATCCTGCTATCAATGACGATAGGCTATATAAGGCACTTATCCCTATCCCACCTCTCCCCGAACAACACCGTATCGTCGCCAAAATAGAAGAACTTATTCCTTACATCGAAAAATACGCTCAAGTCGAAACGCAGCTCACCGCCCTCAACACTTCATTCCCAGAAGCCTTGAAAAAATCCATTCTGCAGGAAGCGGTACAGGGCAGACTTGTTCCGCAGGATCCCAATGATGAACCTGCATCCGTTCTGCTTGAACGTATCCGAGCCGAGAAACAGGCACTTGTCAAGGCAGGTAAGATCAAAAAAGACAAGCACGAATCGTTCATCGTGACTAGGGATAAAATTCCTTATGAGATCATCGACGGAAAAGAATGCTGTATAGCCGATGAAGTGCCGTTTGAGATTCCGAAGGGGTGGTGTTGGTGTAGACTTGGTTCTATATCGTGGTATTTTGATGCAGGTAAAAGTCCAAATTGTATCAAACAGTCTGTAACTGGCGATGAATATGGTGTAATCACTACTACATCAATACAAATCGGCTACTTTCACGAAAAGCAAAACAAAGTATTACCGCCGAACTTTGAAGTCAACGAAGATATGAAAGTGAATAAAGGTGATATTCTTATCACCCGTGCCGGACCTATGAACAGGACAGGTGTTGCTTGCGTAGTAAAAAATATTCATTACAACCTTATTCTTTCTGATAAGACAATAAGGATCAATATGTCGGACGAGTTATTTGATAAAGACTATATCGTTACCGTTCTCAACTCTCCAAATATCAGAGAGCAAATCATTGGATTGATGTCCGGTATGGATAAACAGCAAGTGAATATCTCGCAAGATAAGTATAAAACAGTATTTATCCCTCTTCCACCTCTTGCCGAGCAGAAGCGAATAGTCGAAAAGATAGAAGAACTTATGCAGTATTGTGACAAGCTATAAAAATCGGGCATACTCTCAAATCGAGGGTATGCCCTTTTCTTTACCAGTCAATCACTGTATCCACGATTTCACGCTGTTCCGTAGCTGTCTTACGCAAATAGATGCGTGTGGTTTCAATGCTTTCATGCCCCATCAGATCGGCAAGAAACGCAATGTCATTGCAGCGTTCCAGAAAGCTCTTTGCAAAGCGATGGCGGAATGAATGTGGATAAACCACTTTCGGATCAATGCCATACTTGATTGCATACTTCTTCAGCTCTCCGGAAATTCCCCTTGTCGTGATACGCTGTCCACGCTGATTCAAGAAGATAAAACCGCTGTCCTGCTTCTTTTCAGCAAGCCACGCAAGGGCTTCTGCCTGCAAAGACTTCGGAATGTAGATGCGGCGGAGCTTACCGCCCTTAGAGTACAAGTCAAGATAACCGAGCCTGACATGTTCCACCTTGATCTGAATCAGCTCACTTACTCTTGCACCTGTAGCAGCAAGAAAGCGGATCACAAAGTACCAGAACAGTTCGTCATCTTCTTTCAGACGCTGCTTGAAGTACAAGTAATCCGCTTCACTGATCACATTTTCGAGGAATGGTTTCTGCTGCACCTTGACAAATGAGAGCTTCCACTTCTCCTTGCCTACACTTTCCAGATAGCAGTTCATACCACGCAGGCGAAGATTCACAGTCTGCGGTCTGAAATTGTCCACCAGCCACACCTTGTACTGATTCAGATTCTTCTTTGTGACTGTGCGGTACCGTTCTGTGAACTGCCTGAAAGCAAACAGGTACGCAGATTTTGAGTTTTCGGACAGATTTGTCTTGTCCAGATAAGTCTTAAATTCGTCAATCATATCGAAAGACCTCCTTTCGATATGATTGTAACATATTACTTTGAAATCTGGTTGATGATGGGGAGGAGTTCTTCGATTTTGGCGGCGATGCGTTTTTGCTCAGAAAGTGGCGGAAGTGGCATGAATAACTGATCAATGGCATTTGATGATAGACCTTGTATACCAATTCCCTTACCGCCTATCAATCCTGCTCTTTTATACAGATAAAACACATAATAGTAGAAGTAAACCTCGACTGGAGCATAAGAGCGTAATCGATGTATATGATTCTGAATACGCATAGGACAATCATAATTCCAGATTGCTGCTCTGCCTATATCTCCGCCCTCACAGACAAGCAAATCACCTTTAGTGACGGTGCATTTTTCAACTTCACTGTCCGTGAATAGCATTTCTTTGAGCTTATCCAATTCAAATCTATCCCAATACAGATTTGAGGTTGTAATATACTGCATTTTCGTTCCTTGATGATTTGAGGAATTAAGAGCCTTGCCCGTATTATGCTGAAATATCGTTCCAAGCCTACACCAACACCACCCCTCCGGAATCTCAAACGGCACTTCATCGGCAATACAGCGTTCTTTTCCGTCTATGATCTCATAAGGAATTTTATCCCTAGTCACGATGACAGATTCATGCTTGTCCTTCTTGATCTTGCCAGCTTTGACAAGTGCCTGTTTCTCGGCTCGGATGCGTTCAAGCAGAACGGATGCAGGTTCATCGTTGGGATCTTGTGGAACAAGTCTGCCTTGTACAGCTTCCTGCAGGATGGATTTTTTCAAGGCTTCGGGGAAGGATGTGTTAAGGGCGGTGAGTTGTGTTTCGGCTTGGAAGTATGATTTTACACATGGCTCTAACTCTGTGATTTTCTTTACAATACGCACCTGTTCGAAAATTGGTGGCAAAGGTATTAGCAAGTTACTTAGACTATCAGAATTGAGAGTAGCACCCTTGATAGCTGTTTTAGTATCTCCGTTTTGAGCAATTAAAGGCAAAATCTTAAATAGATACGATGTAATAGCTTTATTATCATCAGCAAATGGAAAAATTGATATTATCGCTTCGTTATGATATGCTTCGATACCTAATATTGAGACTTTGCCAACGGTTAACTTGAAGCTCATAATAAGTGTTCCAATAGGGCTTATACCGTTTTTGAAAGTATTATCGGCTGCGTATTGATTTACTTTTTCTTTTGTAGACAGTATCATACCGTCAGAGTGCATATCTGCAATAGAAACCCACGGATAAATCGCATTTTCCCAATATTCAAGTTCTTTTCGTGGTGGAGTTTTGCCCATAGAAAAATTTACAAGATTAGAAAAACGCACCCACTCCCACGAATCAGGAATTTCAAACGGCACTTCATCCGAAATATCACGTATTTCCTTGCCTACCTGCTCACAAAAGGCATAAGGGAGATTACGGGAAGCTGAAATTGGTTCATAATGATTGAAATGTATTGGATTTTATGCTATAATTAATCATAAGGTAAACACGTCCAAAGGAGAGGTGCAATATGGAACAAAAAATGCTCGACAGAGCTACATACAAGAAAATCAAAGGCATGACTCGTGAGGAAATGCAGAATTTCCTCACGAATTATTACAACAACGTCATGGATGACGCACCAGCACTTGATCTTAATGAGCTGAGAAAAGAAATCGGCAGTATTAAAGGTGTCGGCGAAAAGCGGCTGGATGAGATTATGGCGGTAATTGAGAGGCATTTAGAGATAGATTAAATCGACTAAGATAGCGATCAAGTTATCGACCAAGATAAATTTATCAAAAAAGAGGGTATTGTATGAAACGTTCCGAAATACGAGAATTATTCGATCAGGCGAAGAACGCTTACAATAGCATATTAGGAACGGATTTTGATGATAAAAATCTCCTGCTTGAATTTTGCACTGATAAAACTGCTCCAAGGGTTTTTGAAGCGCTCTGTACAGAGCATTTCCCACATTATCTGAAATCCAATCCATATACAGATGCAGACTTTTTCAAGAACACAAAAGGAATG
This sequence comes from Clostridia bacterium, assembly GCA_045545055.1. GTDB lineage: Bacteria > Bacillota > Clostridia > UMGS1883 > UMGS1883 > UMGS1883. The sequence continues at coordinate 56,758 of JAZQAB010000070.1, forward strand.
GCATTTGTTGAAGGCAATATGAATGGTATCATGTACATAACAGATGTCTATGTACCCAAAATCAACAGCGAGTGGCAAGGAGATGCTTTGTCTGTATTACTACATGAAATAGGTCATATTGTCTGTTTGAGAGCCAAGTTTTCGGATACAAAAACAATTCCAAATATGGAGGGAAAGTATATTCCAGCTATTTTTCATAATGGAAAAGGTGCATTTGGTTATCGTGTATGGAGAGAACTGATTACAGATATGCTTGGAAATCATATTCATACCAAAATGACAGGGCGATACCGTGAACAGCTAAACAGAGAACGTCTTGCTGAACTTTTTTATGAAGCGAAATATCGCAAATTCACTACAGAAGCTCTTGCACGAGTTGTTTCAGAAATGCTTACGATTAAAGCTGTTGTGAATAGCAACTCATGGGATGAAGCATATAAAGCACTTCAAAATCAGACATATGGACTTGGTTTTGCAGACAAACTTTTCCCATTCTGCCAAATTGCCTATGATCAGATGAAAGAGAATGGTATCTTTCTCAATAAAGAATTTCTTTGTAAATTCGAAGATGAGTGTTTGACACTTATGTGATAATGCATAAAACTATATTCTGCATTTTGTGCAAGTATACAAAATCGTCGTAACCTGTCGGTGTACTCCGACAACAACGAAAACCCCTATTGACATTAAAGTTGATAGGGGTTATAATTGTATATAGAACATAGTTCCATTTACAGAAAGGAGCATACATATGCAGCATCAGAACACAGAATATTATAAATACATACTCAATTTCATTGAAGATTATAAAAGCAAGTTCGGAGAGTCTCCCTCATCACGAGAGATAGGAGAAGCATTGGGGATGCCAAAATCCACTCTTTCCAGGTATCTTGCCACAATGCGTAAAAACGGAATGCTTGAAATTGCGAATGCCCGTAACATCACTTTAAGCAAGAATAAACCACAGCAGGAAATTGTCAATGCCCCGTTAGTTGGCAAGGTTGTATGTGGATTGCCTCAATATGCAGAAGAAAATGTACAGGAGCTTATCCCCTTTCCTGCTGCATATCTTGGTAAAGGCACATTCTTCGTACTTGAAGCTGATGGTGAATCAATGATTGAGGCAGGGATCGAACCCGGAGATTTGATTGTTGTACGTCAGCAAGCCACCGCAAATCCCGGAGATATCGTTGTAGCGTTAACAAGCACAACTGATTCTACTGCAACATTGAAACGCTATTATCCGGAACCAAAGATAAAGAAAATTCGATTGCACCCCGAAAACAGTGAAATGGAAGATCAGTATTATGATGATGTTATCATTCAGGGTGTTGCAATAAGGGTTTTGAAAAATGTAGAACAATAAGAAAAGAGGCTTCCATATTATATATTCAGGAGGTCAGGAGCATGAAAAAGAAATTTCAGGAAAGAGAAGAAAAGATTCAGGCTGTTTATGCTATGATTAAAGATGCATACGTTCAGCGTCGATATCCACCGTCTATCAGAGAAATCTGTCAGGAGCTTGGCATCAACTCGACCAGTACAATACATGCATATCTTACAGAACTTGAAAACAGAGGGTTGATTATTGTACATCGTGGCGTAAACAGAGGCCTTATACTTGCTAAAAATGCAGTATAACCAAGAAATATTGAAAATGACAGGAGTGAAATAGATGAATAAACGAGTCCCACGTTTTCGCAATGTAGAAATTGATGAAATCTGCGAATGTCTTATCCGACAGCATAAGGGGAAGGCTTATGACACCCAACCCGTAGATATTGTAGACTTTGCAATTAATTACTTCAAGCTGAAGCTGATGTATGTTTCAATTGCAGAAAATGATCCGAATAAGCTCTCTTTTCTTGGCGATGGTGTTACAGCAATCAAAGTATACTATCAGGGGAAAATTCAGTCTGTTTTGATTCCCGAAAAGACAATACTGCTGGATAAAGTTCTGAAATATCCGCATGAACGCAGTAGAAGATACTTCTGTATCGCCCATGAGGTCTTTCATTACATCGAATCTATTCTTACGAATTCACCTGTTGTTTCTGCTTATCACAGGGAGTTTGACAATAAGATGGAATATCCGTTGAAAGACCTTTCGGAAATGATGAGTTTCAGAGAATGTCAAGCTGACAGGGGTGCGGCAGCATTGCTGATGCCCTCAGCCCTTGTAAGAAATACCTGCCTGCAGTTTACCGACGGACGAAGTATATGCGTCTTCGGTGAAAATGTCTTTACATCGAAAGATAAAGAAATCCTACAGGATATGGCAGAATATCTTGGTGTATCATACACCGCACTTACCATACGAATGAAACAGCTGAAGCTGCTTGAAAGGCATAGACTCGACGAATATATATCCAACGAGCTTCATCTGAATAATGGGAAAGCTGGTGGATAATGATCGAATCAATGAATGATGAGATTTTTGAAAAACTGGAAATCTCAAAAGCAGAGGTCGCAACGCTGACCAAAAGAGATATACTTTGTCCGAATTGTAATTTCCGTATTTCTACTGTATTTGCAGATGCACGTGGACATATGCAGGTAAAGTGTAAAAAATGCAAGAATGAATATATTCTTAATTTTGCCTATTTCCGCACATTTGGACACAGCAGAGATCAGGACTTTACAGTATATCTTACTAAAATTGAATAATAACTATTACGATTTTTAATCGTGCAAGCGGAGAAGATTCATTAGAATCAGGCTGCCAAGCGCCGTACGAAACCGGATAGACAAGTTATAGTTACGCTATAGCTATGTCTGTTTGTTTCTGCGGCGTTTTTTATTTGCACGATGGTTTCGTATAGCGTTAAAAGTCCTTTCTTCGTTTGACGAGGAAAGGACTTTTTTATGTTATTCACCTACCCTTGGCTGTGCATGACAGCAAAATATCCATAAGCCTTCGTTTTGATTCAACCAACAACAAGAAATCAAAACGGAGGTATAACATGAGCGTTAAGTATTTTGAATACAACACAAATCCAAACGGCGAAAAATACATGGAAGTAACCATGGAAGAATTCCAGAGAGATGTTATGGAAACCGAAGGAAGGTATTACATTTCGTTTGGCACTTCTGTATTGGAATGCAGCTACGAGGATTATAAAAAAAATGATAAAGAAAAGAATCATTCTGACTATATCAGCAAAGATGCAAGTGGAAAGAAACCTGTGGTCATTTCCTTTGAGCAATACCGACTTGAAAAAGGTCAGGATATAACAGAAGTGATTGAGGACACAAACGTCAACGTCGAAAGCGAGTGTTATGAAAAATACCAATATGAGTTGCTTTACAAAGCACTTGCACAGCTTGATGAAGATGAACTTGAACTTGTGAAATCACTTTATTGGAATATGCTTTCACAACGTGAAGTAGGAGAATACAGTGGTGAAACTCAACAAAGTATCAGTAAGAAAAACAAAGCAATTTTGGAGAAACTCACAAACTTGATAAATTTCAAAAAATAGTTGGTTGTGAAAACTCAATTTCATTGCTAGAGAAATATAGAGGGGCATGAACGAGATGCTCTTCTGAGAACCTTGAAAATTGAATATCAACACTTCGGTACGTCGTACTCCGATGATGGATGCGTTTCCGTCAGCTGAGATCTCCATACGCCATGACCTTGAAAGAGCGAGCGAGAAAATATGCGAAGATCAGCAAAGCAGTGCCAGCTTTGTAAGGCAATGAAAGTTGGGGTAAGGTACTTCCGTAAAAAGCGGCTTGGATGTTGTAGTCCAAGAGGCCCAGATCTATGTGATTGGTAAGGACGCCAATCAGCCGAAGTTGTTCCTTTTGCCGGCGGGGGCAGGAGCAATCCTGTCAGAGAATTTCCGGCACCTTCGATTTGAAGGAAAGTGTTGCTGCGTGTAGCAGCAGTGAAGTCACCCGGATGGGGTGGCATAAAGGTAAAACGACCTATAGCCGCCGTGTATAAAGCGGCGGCTGTTACATAGAAAGGATTTACTATGTATAGAAAACCAAGACGAGGTGATGTGTACTTTGCCAATATGAATGGAGCATCAGGCTCTGAGCAAAGCGGTATCCGACCTGTCGTCATCATACAGAACGATAAAGGCAACTATTATTCGGATACCACAATCGTAGCAATGGTCACATCGAAACAAAAGAAAACAACCGCAGTCCATGTAACTCTGCACAGCAAGGATATATTCAGCAGAAAGTCCTATGTACTGACAGAACAGCTCAGAACAATTACTATCAGCAGACTTGGTAAATTTATAGGGTTACTCAGCGGAAGTGATATGCGAAAAATTGATAAGGCTCTGAAAAAAAGCCTTGGACTAAATGAATGAAATGAGGAATGAAAATATGATACACTTGATAAAATATCCCCTTGATGAAACAGTAAAACGCTTCTTCAACGAATCCGCTGCAAAGGGATTTGAAATGCGTGAAGGACAAATGGAAATGGCAAACGAAATCTGTAATGCCATTACTGAAAAAAGACCGCTTGCAGTAGAAGCGGAAGTAGGTATCGGTAAATCCTTTGCGTATCTTGTGCCTGCATTGATTCAGTTCTTCAGAGAACGCAGGCAGGTAATCATTGCAACATCTACAATTGCTTTGCAGGAGCAGTTATACCACGACGCACAGTCTGTTCTGAAAATGCTTGGTGTTCATGCAAATATAATTCTTGCAAAAGGCATGAAGAATTATGCCTGCATGAAACGAGTACATAGCTTGTACAGCCGTCATAAGGATGATATCTACTATGGTCGCTTGTGGCAGACCGTAAGAAACGGACAGCAGGATAAGGCTGAGATTACTATGAATATTTCTGATATGGAGTGGGCTAAGATCAGTATTTCCAATTTTGGAAAGGATCAGTGCAAAAGCTGTCCCTATACACGAAACTGTCAGTACCACAAAATGCGTTCTGCTCTTGTCTATGAAAGTGCAATAGTTATTTGCAATCAGAATATGCTGGTATCGCATCTTATGAATCAGCAGAGAGGAAAAGGCTTGTTCAGCCCATCAGTCAATACTTTCATCATTGATGAAGCACATAACATCGAGAGTAAATTCAGAAGTGCATATACCACAGCATACAGTAAATCAGACATCGTCAATGTAATAACCGATTCTGTAAAGAATACCCGAAATCCAATTTTAAAATCAAATGCCGAAGAAATCATAATGGAACTGGAAGAATTGTTCCGTATGTTTAGAATACAGGTACAAAAGCAGGAATCCGAATCTGAGGGAGATGTGACCTCATTCTTTCTGGAAATGAATAAGGATATCAGTGAACAGATTATTCTTATCAGAAGAAATCTTGCAACGCTGAATGCAAGGACGGAAAAGGACGCAGGAAAAATACTGCAGTTTCTGCGAGAAGTCTCCACCTATGCAAATGATAATCTTGTATGGCTTGAGAAAGATAAAAGGCTCAGACTATGCGTATGTCAGAAAGACATCCGCAAAGATATCTCAAAACTGCTCTTTTCACAAGGAAGATGTACCATTCTGACATCGGCAACGATTTCGGACAAGCAGACAGGAATGCCGAGAGAGAAGTGCAGTTATTATCTGAACAGTATCGGATATCCTGTAATCGGAATGGTATCAGAACCGAAGAAATCCCCTTTTGATTACGATAATCACACAATGCTGTACTGTTCAAAAGGAATGCCATATCCGAGCATTGAACACAGAAAACAATACAGGGCAGCTTCCATAGCAGAAATAGTCAAGCTCCTTGAAGTAACAAACGGCAAGACGCTGATTCTGTTCACCTCAAAAGAAGATATGGAATATGTATACAAGAAGCTGAGTAATATGCAGCTGCCGTACAAGATACTGATGCAGAGCAAGACTTCATCGCAGGCATATCAGCTTGAGAAATTCAAGTCAGATACCAATTCCGTAATCCTCGGAACAGGAACCTATTGGGAGGGCATTAATGTAGAGGGCGAAAGCTTGTCACAGGTGATAATATATAAACTCCCCTTCCCCGTGCCTGAACCAATTATTGACTATAAAATGTCGCTGACAGAGAACCCGATTGATGAGGTAGCAGTTCCCGAAATGGTAATACAGCTCAAACAAGGCGTAGGCAGACTGATACGCTCCGCAAGTGATACAGGTATCGTAACAATACTTGATCCGAGAGTAAGCCTGCGAAAGGCAAAATATGCAGATGTTGCACTTGATGCACTCTCTGTAAAAAACAGAGCTGACAGCATTGAAGAACTGCATACATTCTGGGATAAAATAACAAATGAAGGGAGTCAGAGATAATGAAAAAATATGGGCAAGCAGAGCTGATGTACGCACTGGTGCAGGTGTTCCTTGAAAACGAGGAACATCTTACCGAGCAGCAGAAAGCAGAGGTTGCAAAGAAAACAGCCACAGAAGTATTTGCAGAGTTTCCTTCTGCGCGAGATATGGAGGTTGCAGCATGATTGGATTTATTATTGGGTGCATTGTAGGCGGTACGATTGGAGTAGTTGCCATGTGTTGCTGTATAGCAGGCAAAGAAGCGGACAAGCATATAGATTACACAGATTCCGACGAGTAAATTTGTCCGGTTTGGTGATTCCAATTCACAGAGAAATGTGGTATTGTTGTAAGTAAAAAAGGAAAGGCAGGAGTAAGCATGGCAACGATAACCGTGATACAACCGAGTATTATGACCGAAACAGTGAAACGGCGAGTTGCCGCTTACTGCCGAGTCAGCTCAAGCAGCGAGGATCAGCTAAATTCTTATCAGGCACAGCTGACCTACTACAGCCACAAGTTTGAGGATTCGGTCACAGAAGAACTTGTAGACCTGTATGCCGATGAAGGCATCACCGGTACCCGTGACGATAAGCGTGACGAGTTCCAAAGGCTCATGAAGGATTGCAGACGAGGAAAGATCGACAGAATCTACACCAAGTCCATCAGCCGATTCGCACGAAATACAAAGGACTGTCTTAAGAATATCAGAGAACTGAAAGCTCTTGGGATTACAGTATTTTTCGAGAAAGAGAACATTGACACATCAAATATGACCGATGAAATAATGATTACAATCCTAGGTGGTTTGGCACAAGAAGAATCGACTTCAATTTCAGCAAATATGAAATGGTCTTATCAAAAACAAATGGAAGAAGGTACTATCAACCATCATTCTGCTCCATATGGATATCAAATAAAAAATGGTGTTCTCGAAATCGTGCAGGAAGAAGCAGAAGTTGTAAGAAAAATATATGCCTTGTTTCTGAGTGGTTACGGATACATGGCTATTTGTCGGGAACTTAATAAAAGTTGTCAACCAAAAGATAAAAAAGGACATTGTTGGGCTGTTCCCGGAATTCAATACATCCTTACAAATGAAAGATACATTGGAGATTCGCTGTGGCAGAAAAACTATAATATTTCCCTGCCTTTTAAAAAGGTCAGGAATCATGGAGAAAAACAGCAATATTATATCAGAAACACTCATGAACCAATAATCGACGTTGAAACATTTGAAAAAGTTCAGAACTTAGTAAATGAACGTAAGAAACCACGAGGCAAAAAGCTTTCTATATATCCGCTTTCCAAGAAAATCATATGCTCACATTGTGGATCAACATTCAAAAAACAGATTCGCAATGGAAAGTCTTATTGGGTATGCAGAACCCATTATATAAATGCAGAATCCTGTGATGTAAAAAGAATGTCTGAAACTGACATATATCAGACTTTTATCCGCTTACACAACAAGCTCCTGCATCACTACCGCAGTATACTGATTCCTATACAGCAAATGCTGCAGGAACTCAAATGCAAGAAATATGATGGCAATATCCGAGTGATGGATATCCATAAAGAGATTGCGAAGCTCCGAGAGCAAAACCATGTTATCGCAAGACTCCGTACCAAGGGTTTTATGGATGAAGGCAAATATCAAGAGCAAAGCAAGGAACTGAATAATAAGATCAGAAAACTGCAAGCCGAGCTGAAGAAGATAACACGCTCTGATGACGAAGATGATATTCTGGAACAGTTGGATATGCTTGTTGATTATTTTGAAAAGCGAGAGCAGATGATGGTATCCTTTGAACCGGAAACATTCGACAGCATGGTGGATAAGATTACAGCAAATCAGAATGAGCTGATCTTCCATCTGCTCGGTGGAATTGAACTGAAAGAAAAGATATAGTGCTTGTGACCAAAAATCACAGGTGCTTTTTATTGCATATAGTGACTGGATTTCAGCAGAAAGTTGTGGTATGATTGTTACTGAAAACCTGTACATACAGGAGAAATGAGGTGAGATAAATGGCAAAAAACCGTAAGTTCCCATTCGGATACATGATGCAGAATGGAGAAATCACAACCAATCCCAAGGAAGTACTGGCGGTAGTAACAATCTTCCACAGTTATCTGAACGGCGAAAGCCTTGTAGACATTGCAAAGGCAATGGAGGTTCCGTACAACGAAGGCGTTGCGTGGAACAAGAACATGGTAAAGCGTATCATCGAAAATGAAAAGTATCTGGGTACGGACAAGTATCCACAGCTCATTGATAAAGATACCTTCCACAGAGCCAATGCAAAAAAGGAAAAGAAGGCGTTATCGCTGTGCGTGATTTCTGAAGAACTGCAGCAGGTCAGGAACCTAACCTTCTGCAAGGAATGTGGTCACAGGTTGTTCCGCAGAGGCGGCAATACAAGAAGTGAGAAATGGGATTGCAGAAATCAGAGATGCTATCCGTTGGATTATCGTCTGACAGACCAGATGCTCATCGGTGCAATTCTCAATGTGCTGAATTCTGTTATCGCCAATCCGAGCCTGCTGGAATGCAGTGCAGAATCAAGTACATATGCCCCAAGCGGTGAAGTCATTCGTCAGCAGAATGAAATCCGTCATATGATGGATGCTGCACAGCTCGACTACGACAGAACCAAATCCGAAATCCTGCGTCTGGCTCAGATGCAGTATGATTGCTGTACATACAGCGAAAAACCACAGCAGACAGAGCTTCTCAGAAGTCTGCTTGTCGGTCATGAACAACTGAATAGCTTAGATATTGGCTTGCTCAAATCCTGTGTATCACGGATATGGGTAAGCCATTTTTGTACCATAGAGATTGAGCTTGTAAACGGCACAATCATTCACAACATCACGGAAAGGAGTGCTACAAATGGCAACGGCATCGAATGTAACGGTGATCCCTGCGAAACCGCAGACAGCAAATAACCGCAGTCAGTACAAACAGCTTCGTGTAGCTGCCTACTGCCGAGTATCTACCGAACAGGAGGAACAGCAGAATAGTTATCAGGTACAGATTGAGTATTACACCGATCTCATCCACAGCAAGAAAGAATGGACACTTGCAGGTATCTTTGCCGATGAGGGTATCAGTGGAACACAGACCAAGAAGCGTACCGAATTCAACCGTATGATCAGAATGTGCAAAC
>JAZQAB010000071.1:0-4381 GCA_045545055.1 Clostridia bacterium
AAACACAGTATTATGTATTCTATGGTGATGAAACCTTTGCGGAAGCTGGCTATTCCGTTCCTGTTACTGTTTCCGAAGCACATGGCTACGGTATGCTTATTGCTGCGTCTATGGCGGAATATGACAGCGAGGCAAAGGATATCTTCGATGGCATGTACCGTTATTACAGGGCGCATTTAAGTGAGATCGGCCCGAATCTTATGGCATGGCAGCAGTCTGACAATGGCACAGCAATCATCAACTCATCTGGTGCAGATTCTGCAACGGATGGCGATCTGGATATTGCCTACGCCCTTCTTATGGCGGACAGCATCTGGGGCAGTGACGGTGAGATAGACTACAAGCAGACTGCCATTGATGTGATTAACGACATTATGACCTATGAGGTCAATCAGAATGACTGGGTACTGCGGCTTGGTGACTGGGCTTACTGGTCGGATGAGGGAGACAAGTATTATTCTGCTACACGTTCTTCAGATTTTATCGTGCAGTATATGCCCGTGTTTGCCGAAGCAACAGGCGATGACCGATGGCTGACACTCTATGAGAATACCTACAGCATTATCAATAAAATTGTTGATGACTATGGAACGGGAATTCTTCCAGATTTCATCATCAAGGACAGTGCAACGGGTGAATTTATCCCCGCACCTGCCAATTTCCTTGAAAGTGAAAATGACGGAAATTATTATTACAACGCCTGCCGTACGCCTTGGCGTATCAGTATGGATTATCTGATCAATGGAAATACGGATGCAAAGCGATTTGCTGATGCGATCAATGCGTTTATCATCGGAGAAACAGGCGGTGATCCGTGGGAAATCATGGCAGGCTATACGCCTGACGGAACTGCCGTTTCCGACTGGAACGACCTTTGCTTCAATGCACCGTTTATGGTATCCGCAGCCTGTGGTGAGAATACTGCATGGCATGTTGCTGTCAGGGATATGTGTCTGAACTACGGTGAAGATGTGTATTTCGGAGACACTATTACGATGCTTTGTCTGATCGTGGATGATGACAGCTGGATTGTACCGGAAAGCAAAAGTACAGGGATTCGTGGCGATGTCAATGCAGACGGTGAATTTACTGTAGCCGATGTAGTCGCACTCCAGAAATGGCTGCTTGCCGTTCCCAATGTAAAGCTTGCAAACTGGAAGGCAGGCGATCTCTGTGAGGATGGCAGACTTGATGTATTTGATCTTTGCCTGATGAAGAGTGAGCTGCTCTCCGAAACACCGAAGAACTATGTTGATGTTACAACAATAGATGAGCTTTTCGTTGCAATGCGTAATGCACAGCCAGGCGATGTCATCCGTGTCGCAAGCGGAACTTATGACTATACAACCTATCAGGGTGCGCAGAAAATCGACACCTCCGCTGAGGGAACGGAAGATGCTCCCATTACATTGACTGCCGCTGATCCGGAAAATCCGCCGATTATCACAGGCACAAGTGCAGAAAATGGTTATGTGATCCAGATCACAGGCGATTATTGGATCCTTGAAAATCTGAAAATCACAACCTCGCAGAAAGGCATCGTTCTTGACAATTCCAATCATTCCATTATCAGAAATTGTGAGGTATACAATATCGGCTCAGAGGCGATTGCGATCCGTGACGGAAGCTCCTACTGTACAGTGAAGGATTCCTATATCCATGATACGGGAACGGTCACTTCGGGCTATGGCGAGGGCGTGTACATCGGCAGTGCTAAATCTGTTACAGGCTTCGATTACAAATGTGACTACAACACAGTGGACGGCTGTACCTTTAAGAATATTGCGGCGGAGCACGTAGATGTCAAGGAATATACAACTGGAACGGAGATCATGAACTGCACGTTCTACGGTGATGGCATGACGGGTGCGAACTATGCAGGCAGCTTTGTGGATATTGCAGGCAATGATGTGAATGTTCATGATAATATCGGTTATCGCAACGGAAACACCAATATCGTAGCAGCATTTGAGCTTCATGAGCAGGTTGAAGGCTGGGGCTATCATTGCATTTTTACTGACAATACTGTCTACATGGATCAGCCCTATGGTGCTGTGGATACAAGCCGCCGTATGTATGTTGTGGACGGCTGGTACAGCGATTTCTCTGTCAGAAATAATCAGGTCGATTACGGCAACGGATTAGTTCCTGCGGATAGCTGGGAATACTATAATTCTAACTATGTAACTTATCTGAATTAATAAAAAACATCCCACAAGGCAAGCAGACCAAACCAGTCTGCCAGCCCTGTGGGGTGTTGTTGTATATCTATTCTACTGTTACTTCCATCCCATTTCTGAACCGGAACACCATCTCACCATCAAGCCCAACTGTCACATTTTCCACCATGATGCGCCACAGCTTTTCATCTTTCTCATTAATTCCGGATCCGTATGCCTCATTTTACACCTCTTTCCTCTATCGTGAACAGATGTTTACTATAAATTCATTTTAGTATATATTTTTCTCGGTGTCAATAGGTTTTAAAAAGTTTTTGATTTTATTTTTATGTAAATTCCTTGTGCAAAAGTATTGAATTTGTGGTAAAAATATGATATAATATAAAAGCTAATGTTTTCCATATTTAGGGACTGTTATGCGTAATACGAAAAATTGGAGGTGAAAATGAATATTGTATAATTTTTTAAGGAAATAAAGAAGATGTGAGATCTACTATTTAGATATGATAGGTCATCATTTAATTCTCTGGTAACTATTACTGATTTAAACTTATTTCAGTCTATAAATATAGTAGAGTTGCCTGTTGAATTAAAAGATATAAAAAGATATAAATGGTGGCGAATGGATTCCAAGTTTTTGGCAGAACAGCTAAGATTTATAATCTGCACGAAGTAGGTATCAAGTTTAATGATGTTCCCGGTGAATATGTCATATTTGGTGAACTTACAGGCGATGGTGAAAAATATGTTTTCATGAAAAACATGGGAAATAGTAATCATTTATAATGGAAATATATTTGAATATTCAATTATATGTTTCTTTGAATACTGTGTAGATTAGCGTTTGGATGACTTTTTTATGTCGAAAGTTGATGTATCAGATTGTTTAGAGTTTCGAGTTAATACATTAGAGGCTATTCAAAAAATTGATAGTTTAAATCAATCTCTATTGTTACTCTTGCTGACAAGTTTTCTCAATCATCAAATGATAAAAAGAAGCGTTTATGCATGATTTACTGGTAATTATATGAGCAGCTGTTTTCGGTGCGCTTGATGAAATTCAATGTATGGAATTTATGAATCACTTTAAAACTCGAAACAATTTTAAAGCAGACAATTTTGTAAGAGGTATGAAAAGAAGAGTCGTTGATAACTTCTTCAACCGAAAACGTCAAGCACTTGATGAAGGAAAAGCTTATTTACCTTGGAATCTAAAACAAATAAGAGAGATCTACAACTATAATGAAGAGGGGGATGTGCTATCAGAATGCAGTTGTTGTAAATACCTATAATTCATTTAAGAATGTTATTAAAGAAGTTTCTTTTTAACAGAATAGGCGAAATAAAACTAATCGACAAAAAGATAGGTATTATATAACTATATGATGTTTATACTTATGTAAAATATGCAGATAATGTAAATAATATAAAATTGAAAGGAAAATTGTTATGTTTATGAATAATGAAAAACCAATGAATTTACAGGAGTGCTTTGAAAGAATGAAAAAAGCATGTGAAACACTTGAAAATGAATACGGATATTCAAAATATGCAAAGTTCAATCCACCTTTAACAGAAAAACAAATACAGGATTTAGAAGAATATGAAAGCCGTCTTGGTTTTAAATTGCCCGAAGCGTACAGAGAATTCCTGAAATTCTCAAATGGTGCAAGGATAAATGGGGTGGAGATATATGAACTTGATATGATAGGAATGCCTGACGATTATGTTCCCGAGGGTTATCTTCCAATCAGTAAAGTAGAAATGACAAGCAGAAGGTTAGCTTTTTCAGATGAAGATGGAACACTATATTTATTCTGGGATTTGCGACCTGATACTTGGGATTTTGAGTATGAGATAATGAGCTTGCTTGAAAAATGCGAAAATGAAGTATACGATTGTAAATATGAGAAAGAAAGAGAAGAACGTAGAAAAGCAGGGATTACTGAGGAACAGGAAATGTTTCAAATATATGCAAGATTAGTCGGTGAAGAAAAAGCTAAACTAATACTTGAAGAAAGAAAAAAGAGGTTAGCAAAATAGATGAATACCAACATTATTAACGAAATAAAAATAGATTTTTCTTTAGAAGAGAAAGTAATGATAGACGCCTTAAATGGTGCTTTAGACAAAGTATCAAATTCAACCCAAGAAATGCTAAATAGTAATAAAAAAGAACTAAAAGTAATTTTTAATGATTT
>JAZQAB010000072.1:0-3566 GCA_045545055.1 Clostridia bacterium
GCTTGCTCCTGCCGAAAAAGACAAAACGAGCATATAAATCAGAAATTCAAAAGTGGGTGAACGTATGGCTAAAAAACAGGTGAATAATAAAACTAAGCTCAAAAGAAGGCAAAAAAAGCAATTGGCATTTTTAACGATGATTACACTTGTTGCATCACTTATTGCAGTCATACTTCTGACCCCTGCGTTCAATGTGAATAATATCGAGATAACCGGAAATAGCATGGTCAGTGATGAAGAAATAGTGATGGCAGGCGGACTTAGTAAAAATGTCAACATTCTGAATGTGGATATCGATAGTGCGGAAGAAAATATAAAATCACTGCCATATATAAAGGAAGCAGAAATTAAAAGAAGCTTCCCCGATACAATTAAAATCAAGGTTCTGGAAGAAGTGGGGGTTGCGTATTTTACGACGAAGGACGGCTATGTAATTATTGCCTCTGACGGAAAATGTATAGACGTATCAAGCGGTCTTTCCGAGGACAAAAATTCCTCCGGGCAGGTAGCGCAGCTTCCGAAGCTTCCTGTGATTAAGGGAATCAAAAATGTGAAGTACAGCAAGGGAGAAATAGTGAAAAGCGAGGATTCCCAACGGCTGAAAGCACTTTTTGTATGCCTTCATGAATTTGCAAGGCAGGGATATATTTTCGACATGAAGGAAATCGACATGTCAGACCCGGAGGATATCAGATTTTATTACAAGGGTAAGGACTTGTGCGTTTCTGTGGGTAACACTCAGCGTATCGGATATAAGATGGAGTGCTTCCGCCCAATATACGACGAGGTTGTAAATATGACAAAGAAAGGTCAGCTTCCCAAGGGCTTTATAGATTTGGAGCATAACTCATATAGGGAAAATATAGAAATACCGTCGAAAAATGCCGAAGAAACAGAGGGCGAAACCAAAAAAGCTCAATAATTTTATAAGAATTCAAAATTTTTCTTGAAACTTATGCCTTTTGGGTGTATTATATATTATATAATGATATAGCTATATTACTTATAGAGGAGGATTTCCAATGAGAATGGAATATGCAGACGAGCTGGGTGCAGCTCAGAAAATTAAAGTTGTCGGTGTAGGCGGCGGCGGAAACAATGCTGTTAACCGCATGGTTGAAGCAGGAATTAAGGGCGTTGAATTTATTGCCGTTAATACAGATAAGCAGGCACTTACAAAGAGCCATGCAAGTCAGAAAATACAAATCGGGGACAAGCTCACAAAAGGACAGGGTGCAGGCGGTAAGGCTGAAATCGGAAAGAAAGCCGCTGAAGAAAGCCGTGCAGAGATTGAGCAGGTTCTTAAAGATGCAGATATGGTATTTGTAACAGCCGGAATGGGCGGCGGCACAGGTACAGGTGCGGCTCCCGTTGTTGCAGGTATTGCAAAGGAGATGGGTGTACTTACCGTAGCTATCGTTACAAAGCCCTTCGGTTTTGAGGGAAGACGCCGTATGATTCAGGCAGAAGAGGGCGTTGAACAGCTTCGCGGAAATGTAGATACATTGGTTGTAATTCCCAACGACAGACTTCTTGATATCAGCAATAATAAGACAAGCCTTCTTGATGCATTCAAGGATGCAGACGAGGTTCTTCGTCAGGGCGTACAGGGTATTTCCGACCTTATCGTAGGTGCAGGTCTTATCAATGTTGACTTTGCAGACGTAACAACAGTTATGAAGGATGCAGGTCTTGCTCATATGGGTATCGGTCGTGCAAGCGGCGAAAATCGTGCAGAGGAAGCTGCAAGAATGGCTATCGAAAGTGCACTTCTTGAAACAACAATCGACGGTGCTACAGGCGTGCTTATTAACGTTATCGGTGGTGCTAACCTTAACCTTCATGAAACAAATGCAGCCGCAAACCTTATCGGTGATTGCGTAGACGCTGATGCAAACGTTATCTTCGGTGCGGCTATTGACGAAAGTCTTGAAGATGATATCATCATCACCGTTATAGCTACAGGTCTTGAGGGAAAGAAAAGAGGTAAAGCAGACGGATTTTTCGGAGCTATGGGTGCTGATTCCGATTTGGAAATCCCCGGTTTTCTTCAGAAACCCAATTTTGACTGATAAATTGATAAATTAAAAAAGGAGAGAAAACAATGGAATTTTTTGAAACTGTGAAACAGGTTGCATCTGATGTTGCCACAGTATCGGCAAAACAGAGTAAGAAGCTTTACTCTATAGCAAAGTTAAAGCTTGAGGTTGTTGAGAAGCAAAACATTGTTAAAAATCTCCATAAGCAAATCGGAATTGATGCATACGAGGCATATTCTAACGATGCAGATATTGTGGAAGCAATTCATGGAAAGCTTCAGCAAATCAGTGAAGCGGAAGCGGAAATTGAAGAGCTTAAGTATAAAATTGCAATGGTTAAAGCGGAGCAGGAGGAATCCGACTGCGATACAAGCTTTAACGAATCTGATGATTACGAAGAAGCCGAGTACGAGGATGCTGAATAATTTTATTTAAAAAAATAAACGGCGTTGTAAAGAGGTTAAACTTTTTACAACGCCCTTTTTTACAGTATAGGATTTTGCGTAAATTTAATTCGCATGAAACTGTGTTCGTGCAATGTTCGGGTGCGACGAGGGTGAAGCGGCACGCTTCTTTTTTACCGTATTGGTGCTGAGTTAATAGTTTTTTAAAAAAAACAGAAAAACTATTGACTTTTTGTCTGCCGTTAACTATAATATAATTAGTGGCAGACAAAAAGTGAGGTGATAGAATGTCACCACGAACAGGAAGACCCAAAATTGAAAATCCAATGAAAGAACGGATAACTGTAAGGCTTAATGATGAAAGTGCACAAGTTTTAAAAGCTTATTGCCAACAAAAAAATGTAGATAAAGCAGAAGCTATCCGTCATGGTATTGATAAATTAAGGTCTGAAATAAAGAAATGAGCTTGTTGCTCCCCCAGCAAGGTAACAAACAAGCTCATATCACGATAGAAGTATCTATCTGTAAATATTATACTACAGAAAAATACTTCTGTCAAATGCAAATTAAAAACGGAGGTATTTCATGAAATTTGAGGATTATTTACAGCGTGCTGAATTAATTTCTCTCCAAAACTTTTTAAGGCATGGTGGAGAAACTTGTGAGAAAACGTCCCAAAAAACTTATTCGCAGCAGCTTAGCGAAGCAAGAAGTAAGGCAAATGCTTTTTTTCAGCAGAATTTCCCCGACATTGAAGAACAAGACAGAATATCGGAATATTTCTATGAGCAAGCATCAGTATACGAAGAAGTATTTTTTGAGATAGGGCTTATTGTAGGAGCTAAAATAGGTTTCCAGCTTAAAGGCAAATTTGAAGAACTTACTTAATCGATTTTAAAGGATTGTTTCTTTTGGAACAGTCCTTTTCTTTGCACATGATGAGCACCAAAGTGCGGTTTTGAAAAATATTGCTCTGACTGACAAAATTCTGTCCACATCATTTTCCTTTGCTGGTGGACAGAATTTAGAAACAGCTGAGGCTAAGTGCCGAATCTGTTTCGGTGGCACAAAAGAGTAATATTTTTCAAAACAAAACCCACTACTTAAAAGATTAGGTAAGGGT
>JAZQAB010000073.1:0-22916 GCA_045545055.1 Clostridia bacterium
ATCTTTCAGCCGTGGAACACGCTATAGCATTATCTAAAAAGACTATGAAAGTCGTAAGGCAAAACATATTCTTATCACTTATTGTGAAATTCAGTGTAATGATTTTAAGCGTATTGGGTTTTGATAATATGTATGCGGCGATTTTTGCAGATGTAGGCGTAATGATTCTTGCTGTTTTAAATGCAATGAGAATGATGTATAATAAAAGAACAACAAAAAATGGAGTCAGCTGAGCTAACTCCATTTTGTTGTAATCTTCTCTGGTTAATAAGGAGATTATTTGTTTTTTGCAAAGCATTCGCTGCAGTAAACAGGTCTATCGTCCTTGGGAACGAAAGGAACCTTTGCTTCTCCGCCACATTCAGCGCAAACAGCAGTATACATTTCTCTGTTTTCTCTGAGAGATGCCTTCTTAGCTGCTCTGCAGTCCTTACATCTCTGAGGCTCGTTCTGGAAGCCTTTTTCAGCATAGAATTCCTGCTCGCCTGCTGTGAACACGAATTCCTGTCCGCAATCCTTGCAGACTAAAGTCTTGTCTTCGTACATTTTAAATCTCCTTACCTTTACCTATAAAAATATTTTTTACCCGTTACGGTTACCACGCCGATTCGGGCATATAGCAATGTAATTTTCGCCGTGCAGCTATTCTCCGGTGGAGAACTTTTCAAACTTTTTCTTTATTCGCTGCAGTGCATTATCTATAGCCTTTACATCCTTGCAGAGTGCCTTGGAAATATCCGCATAGCTGTGACCTTTAAGATAAAGTGACAGTACTGATGCTTCAAATTGGGATAATATACGACTCATATCCGAGCCTAACGCATCTGCATTTTCTTTTTTAATTACTATTTCTTCGGGATTAAGATTTTCAGCATGTCCCAAAAGCTGTTCCAAAGTAGAATCGCCTTCATCATCAGAGAGCGGTTTATTCAGTGAAACATAAAAATTAAGAGGTGCATGCTTTTGTCTGCTGGCATTTTTCACGGCGGTTATAATCTGCCTTGTTACACAAAGGTCGGCAAATGTTTTGAATGATACACCGCGTTCAAGGCTGAAATCCCTGACAGCTTTAAACAGACCAATCATACCCTCTTGAATAATGTCATCCCTATCAGCACCGGCAATAAAATAAGAAAGAGATTTATTGCGAACAAAAATACGATACTTGCTGAGTAAATAATCAAGCGCTCGGTCATTTCCCTGCTGCGCCAGAACAGCTAACTTTTCATCACTGAATGAGGCAAGGTTATTTAGTGAATTTGAACTACTCATATAACGCCTCCATACTACTACTATAACACTTAAAATTTCAGATGTCAAGAAAAATACTGTAAAATGCTCAAAATTAAGCATTTTACAGTATTTTTTTTGTCGAATATTAACAAAAATCGTCGTAAGGTATTAGGGAACAGGAAAAATAGTGCGGTATGGACTATTTTTACATTTCCTATTATTCCTGATTTACCATCATTTCCTGAAATTCGCTTCTGCTTATAAGCACCTTACGGGGCTTGCTTCCTTCGTGGGGTCCGATGATACCTCTTTCCTCAAGCTGGTCTATAAGCCTTCCTGCACGTGAATATCCAACCTTCAGCTTTCTTTGAAGAAGTGACGCACTTGCCTGTCCGATTTCCACCACGATTTCAATTGCCTGAGGAAGTAAATCATCAGCTTCACCATCATCTCCGCTGCTATGGTCTTCAGCACCGTTTTCAATATGCTCAATAATATCTTCATTATAATGTGCAGAGGAACAGTTCTTTACGAACTCCACAATTTTTTCAATTTCCTTGTCGGAAACGAATGCACCCTGAAGTCTCTTGGGCTTGCTTGCTCCCATAGGCAGGAAGAGCATATCGCCCTTACCGAGCAGCTTTTCCGCACCGCCCATATCAAGAATTGTACGGCTGTCAATCTGGCTTGATACTGAGAATGCAATACGGCTGGGTACGTTTGCCTTGATAAGACCTGTAATAACGTCTACCGAGGGACGCTGTGTTGCAATTACAAGGTGCATACCTGCAGCTCTCGCCATCTGTGCAAGACGGCATATGGAATCCTCCACCTCATGGGGAGAAACCATCATAAGGTCCGCAAGCTCGTCAATAACAATGATAATCTGCTCCATAAGTCTTTCGCCGTTAAGGGCGGCATATTCGTTATAGCCCTTAATATCACGGACATTTGCCGTGGCAAACATGCTGTAACGCTTAACCATTTCCTGAACCGCCCAGTTAAGAGCACCTGCCGCACGGCGTGGGTCTGTTACAACGGGGATTAACAGATGGGGGATACCGTTGTATACGCCAAGCTCAACAACCTTGGGGTCAATAAGTATAAGCTTTACCTCATTGGGGTCAGCCTTATAGAGAATACTTGTGATAAGGGAGTTTATACATACACTCTTACCGCTTCCTGTAGCACCTGCAATAAGCATATGGGGCATCTTTGAAATATCGCTGACAACAGCCTGTCCCGCAATATCCTTACCCATTGCAAAGGCGGTTTTGGATTTGAATGAGCGAAATTCCTGACTGTCAATTACTTCACGCAGGGCAACCATGGAGGTGCTCTTGTTGGGAATTTCTATACCTACAGCGGCTTTACCGGGAATGGGAGCCTCTATTCTGACACCGAATGCCGCAAGATTAAGGGCAATATCATCGGCTAAGTTTACAATTTTGCTTACCTTCACTCCTGCAGAGGGCTGAAGCTCAAATCTTGTTACGGCAGGTCCTTTGCTTACCTCCAAAACCTTTGCCTCAACGCCAAAGCTTGCCAATGTATCAACAAGCTTTTTAGCCTGAGTCCGAAGGTCTTCGGGCTTGTCCGCACTGCCGCCTGCCTTTGCCTTTGAAAGAAGGTCAATGGGCGGAAACGTATAAGGGATATATTCAAGCTCAATTTCATCCTCCGTTACGGCAATGGGAGAGGTATCTTCCTTTGCTTCCTCCACGCCTCCCGAAGCCTCCATTGCGGCTTTTTTGATTTCATCGGGAATATCAACCTTTTCAGGGAACTTTTCCTCGCCCTTAGCCTTTTTATCGTCGTAAAGGTTTATGGTAAATTCATTATTGTCACTGTCGGAATTTGCGGCAACTTTATCATCCTTAATTGCTTCTTTGTCGATTTTCTTCTTTTTCTTTTTAGGTGTATCTTCATTCTCCACACCGTTTATTTTGATAAGCTCCTCGGCTTCACGCTCGGCGTCATTTTCTTCTTTTATATTAAATAAAAATTCCGATATGTTTTTGTAAAGATAGGAAAACGCTCTCGCAAAAGGCTCTGTTCCCGTAACCGTCACAAAGCACACAGAAGCGAGAAGAATAAGTATCAGATAAGTTCCCACGGAGCTTACCAGTGCTTTAAGGGGAAGTGCAAGAATTGCTCCTATAAGACCGCCCGACAAATTTTCATCAGAGCTGTCGATGATTGTTTCGATAAGAGCATCAAAGGGACCGTCAAATAACTCCGCCCTTGTATTTGAATAATAAAGCGTATGAATACCACACAGGCAAACGAAGAAAAGTGCCGTAAATACATATCTGTACTTGTGCGGAGATAAGGTCTTTTTCACGAAAAGATGGATTGATGCCGTCAAAAGCATAAGAGGAATTGCTATGCTCATGCTTCCGCAAAACAACTTGCAAAGTCTCCTTAAAAAACCGCCCAGAGCACCGAACACGCCCATGTGGGAGAAAAGCAAAACCGCCGCAAGGAACAAAAGGCATATTCTGCGTACTTCGGGATTTGCACTCTTTTTTTGGGGGGCTTGTTTTGTCGGCTTTTTACTTTTGGAAGAACTTTTGGGCGAGGTTGATTTTTTTATCGTAGACCTCTTTTTTGTAGATTTATTTTCCATTTTAATATCCTTTCCGATTCAAATCAGATAGTGAAATTCAGAATTATTGCGAAAATACCTGCCGCAATGCAGTAGTAGGAGAAATAGCTTAGCTTGCTCTTTTCAACCAAACGCAGCAGGAACTTGATTGCCAAATATCCGCTTACAGCAGCAGTTAGCATACCTACAAAAACGGGAAGAATTCCGGGAAGAGCTGACCGGGTGCTCATCATATCCTTTATATCAAGAAGCAGTGCACCTAAAATTGCAGGAATTGACATCAGGAAGGAAAATCTTACCGCCGTCCTTTTATCAAGCTTGCAAAAAAGTCCGCCCACAATGGTGCTTCCGCTGCGGCTGATTCCGGGAAGTGTTCCGAGTGCCTGAAAGCAGCCTGTGCCGAGGGCTTGTTTATAGCTCATTTTTTCAAGCTGCGTACTGCCGCCTGCAAGCTTTTCGCTGACGAAAAGAAGCACAGCCGTTATGATAAGAAATGTGCCAATCTGCCACAGAGCAGGGTTTTCTATAATATCTCCGAATAAAAATGCCGCTATTGTTGCAGGGATTGTAGCAATGATGAGCATTACTATAAGGCGGCGATATGTATATTCCTTAAGCTTTAAGCCCTTTCCGGAGAAAAGGTCACCGCACATGGAGAAAAATGCCTTTATCATTTCCCAAATATCCTTGCGATACACAATGAATACTGCCGCAAGGGTTGCCACGTGCAAAAGTATGTTAAAGGACAAAAGACTGTCTGCCTCGGGATCCATTCCCATCAGACGCCCTGCAATCGACAGATGCCCTGATGAAGAAATAGGTAGAAATTCGCTTATCCCCTGAATAAGTCCGAGTATAAATGCTTCCAATAAAGACACATTAAGCCCTCCCAAAATATGAATATCAAATATATCGTTTCTATTTTATCATATATGGATAGAAAAATCCACTGTTTTTTCCACTATTGACAGTAAAAATATCTGCAATATATTGATAAATATTATTTAATCAGCTATAATAAGGAACAGGAGGTATATTATGAGAATAGCTTTTTTTGATACAAAACCCTATGATAAGGAGTCTTTTCAGGCGGCTTCCGAAGGAAAGGACATCACCATAAAATATTTTGAAACCAAGCTTAATGAGGACACCGTTGGTCTTGCAAAGGGCTTTGACGCAGTGTGCGTGTTTGTAAATGATACCGTCAATAAGGAAGTAATCGACCGTCTGTGCGAATTGGGCGTGAGTGTGGTTGCACTCCGCTGTGCAGGCTTTAATAATGTGGACATGAAGTACGCTTTTGGAAAAATCCATGTTCTGAGGGTTCCTGCGTATTCGCCCTATGCGGTGGCAGAGCATGCCATGGCAATGCTTCTTACGTCAATCAGGCGTATTCATAAGGCATATATCCGCACCAAGGACTTTAATTTCAGCCTTTCGGGAATGACGGGATTTGACCTTTACGGAAAAACCGTGGGAATAATCGGAACGGGAAAAATCGGCAGAGTGTTCATTGACATTTGCCGTGGCTTCGGAATGAAGGTTCTTGCCTATGATAAGTTTCCTGCGGAGGGGCTTGCCGACGGGGAAAACATCAGGTACGTTTCCACCGATGAGCTTTTTGCTGATAGTGACATTATTTCCCTGCACTGTCCGCTTAATGATGAAACCTATCATATTATAGACGAAAGCTCTATTGAAAAATGTAAAAAGGGCGTAGTGATTATAAATACGTCCCGCGGTGCTTTGGTAGATGCGGAAGCCCTTTTAAACGGCATTAAGTCACGACAGGTCGGAGCGGCTTGCCTTGATGTGTATGAAGAAGAATCGGAGCTTTTCTTTGAGGACTATTCGGGGCATATCGTGGAGGACGATACATTGGCACGCCTTATTTCCATGCCCAATGTTATAGTAACGTCCCACCAGGCGTTTTTGACAAAGGAGGCACTTACCAATATTGCCGATACCACCATTTCAAATGTGGAGGGCTTCTTTGAAAAAGGACAGTGTCCCAACGAGCTTTGCTACCGGGGCGGTACAACCAACGATTGCAAAGACGGAAAATGCTTTTGATAAATATTTTGATAAAAGAGATGCCCTCGCAAAAACCTTGCGAGGGTGTTTTTTTTGCCGTATAGGAATTTGCGTAAATTTAATTCGCATGAAACTGTGTACGTGCAGTGTTCGGGTGCGACATGGGTGAAGCGGCACGCTTCTTTTTTGCTTTATAGGAAATCAATTTGCGTAAAATTGAGTCGCGTGCAATTATGTCTATCCGATACGAAAAATGGGTGAGGCGGCACGCTTCTTTAAAGACCTGAAAAACGGGGGATAATGTAAAAACACTAATTTTTCTTGACTTATTTGCCATAAATTGATATTATATAAGAGAATGTAGTTGAGAGGAAGTGGCAAAATGAATCCGGAAAATAATGTAAATGAAAATATTGATGATAAAAATCTGCAGACCGAGAACACCGTGGAAAATATCGAGCCTCAGCGTGATGAAAAAGCTTCTGAGCCTGTGGCAAAGGAAGAACCTTTACAAAATAGTATAGAGGAGCAAACGGCAGACTTTGTTTCCGAATTTGCCCCTGCACCTATTAATATTCCTAAGTATAACAGGGAAAAGGAGCAGAAAAAGGCTGAAAAAGCAGGGCAAAAGGCTAAAAAGCAGGTGACTCAGAAATCGAGAAAAAGGCGTGCGAAGCTGAAAAAAGCAATATTTGTTGCAAGGACGGCAGGGCTTTTCATTCTTCTTGCGGCAGTTGTTACAACCATGGTTTTCTCGCTTCTTGTGAAGATGAATACAACCGAGCATGCCATAGAAACTGCAATCCGCAATAATAACCCTGAGCTTTTCACAATAGGAAAAATCAAAAACCCCGATAAAATTAATCTCAGCCCCAGCTCTCCCAGAGCGGCACTGGCTGATATCATAAGGGATAACTCCGACCATGTTATTACATACGATGATATAGCACGTGAGGTAAAGCGTTCCAACTATTCGCACTTTTTGGCAACGTTGTCCCACGATATTATTGACTATTATCTTTTTGGAAATGAGTATCAGGGTGTTACTGAGGAAAATATTGAATCTTTAATTCTTTCGGCATCAAAGCGTATCTACGGATTGACGGGAAGAAATGTAGGGGAGAGTGCCTCTAAAGAAATTGCGGCATATATAAAAAATTCACCTTTCTTTGATGACCTTTCACGTCAGAATATAGTCCGTCAGACAAATGCGGAGCAAACACAGCTCACATCAATTCTGTTTTCAACGCTAACACTTATTTGCCTTGTGATAGCGGCAATGCTTTTGATTGTGCTTGTAATTGTAAGCTGCAAAGGAATAGCTCATAAAATTATCGGCTGGGCTATTATAATCGGTGGTGTGCTGACAGGTGTTGCAGGGTATTTTACAACGTCACTCTTTAATGCGCACAGCGAGCTTTTGAAAGATGTGGCAGAGGTGATTTTAAACACCTTCAACCATAATGCAATTATCTGGAGCGGTCTTACAGTTGTTATCGGAATAGTAATCATGCTTATGGGCAAAATGATATCCGATGAAGAAGATGATTATGATGAATATGAAGAAAACGGCTATATTGATGAAATAGAACAACTTACAACAGAGCAATAAGAAGTCGGGATGTAAAAAGCATTTTTACATCCCGATTTCTTAGCAATTGAAAATTATGTGTGAAAATCCTGCAATTTTCCACTTTTCATTTTCAATTTAAAAGACGCAGGAAAGTGATATTATGATAATACCTATCTTTATACCCCATGAAGGCTGCCCCAACGATTGTGCATTTTGCAATCAGCGTACAATCAGTGGAAAAAGCACTGCCCCAAGCCTTGATAAAGCAAGGCTTATTATAGAGCAGTACCTTGAAAACGGGACAAAAAAAGCCGACCAGATTGCCTTTTTCGGCGGCAGCTTTACAGGAATAAGTGTTCCAAAACAAAATGAATATCTCTCGCTCGCAAGTGAGTATATTAAAAAGGGCCTGGCAGGAAGCATACGCCTTTCCACCCGTCCCGATTATATCAATGAGGATACGGTGAAAAGGCTTGTTTCTTTTGGTGTAAAAAATATAGAGCTTGGTGCACAGTCCATGGACGAAGAAGTTCTTCGTGCTTCAAACAGAGGACACAGCAGCTACGATGTAGAAAAAGCCTCGGAAATTATACTGAAATGCGGAGCGACCTTAGGTCTTCAGATGATGACGGGACTTCCCCTTGACAATATGGAAAAATGTCTGTATACCGCCCGAAGATTTAGTGAGCTTGGAGCTAAAGAAAGCCGTATATACCCCACAGTTGTCCTTCGGGGAACAACGCTTGCCCAAATGTATGAAAACGGTGAATATACTCCGCAGAGTGTGGAAGAAGCCGTGGAAATCTCCGCAAGAGTTTACAGGTTTTTCAGAGAAAGCGGAATAAAGATTCTTCGCATAGGACTGCCCGATTCCTCCGAACTAAGGGAAAACTATATTGCAGGTGCATATCACCCGTCCTTGGGTGAACTTGTAATGAGCCGTGATATTCGCAACAGAATCGAGGAAAGCCTTTTCGGAAAAAAAGAGGCACAAATCCGAGTGAATCCCAAATTCATATCCAAGGTGAACGGAAACAGATGCTGTAATATTGAATACTTCAAAAGCAAAGGGGTAAAAATTACAATATTGGAGGATTCGTCTGTAGCTGAATTTGAATTTAGCCGACCTCCCGTCGGCTAAACGGTAATATCGCCCACCATTTCCGCATATAGTAGAACAGCCTATATTTTTATTGTATCAGGGAGGTTGTTTGTATGTGGAAGAAAATAAAACCATACGTTGTTTCTGTGGCTATAGCTCTGGGTGTTGGTGCTCTTGCGGCATTTCTTACAAGGGACAGCATGAATATTTATCAGAGAATTAACACACCGCCCCTTTCGCCGCCGTCAATACTTTTTCCCATTGTGTGGACGCTGCTTTATACTCTGATGGGAATAAGCAGTGCAAGAATTTATCTTGAAGATAAGAGTGAAAAAAGAGATGCGGCACTAAAGGTGTATGCCCTCCAGCTTGCAGTCAATTTCTTCTGGAGTCTGATATTTTTTAATCTGGAGGCGTTTTTATTTGCCTTTGCGGTCATTATTTTGCTGTGGATACTTATCATAGTGATGATAAAACGGTTTTATGACCTTGTCCCTTGGACGGGATATCTGCAAATTCCCTATCTCTTGTGGGTGACCTTTGCGGCATACCTTAATTTAATGATTTATATGCTGAATTAACTTTGAAGAAGTGGTGGATTTATTAATTCACCATTTCTTTTTTATTTTAGTTGAAATCATAAAATTTCAGTGGTATAATATTCTTAGTAAATTGTGTCTAAATATATAAAGGGGTAGTGTCCTATGAAAATTTTAATTGTTGATGATGAAAAATTGCTTGTCAAGGGTATTAAATTTAACCTTGAACAAGACGGCTATGAGACGGAAACAGCCTATGACGGAGAGGAAGCACTTAAGCTTGCCAGAGATAAGAGTATATCTTTGATTATTCTTGATTTGATGCTCCCCAATATTGACGGTCTTACGGTATGCCAGAAAATCAGAGAGTTTTCTTCTGTGCCCATAATCATGCTTACTGCAAAAACTGAGGACATGGATAAAATTCTCGGTCTTGAATATGGTGCGGATGATTATCTTACAAAGCCCTTTAACATTCTTGAGCTTAAGGCAAGAATCAAAGCCATAATGAGGCGTGTTACAAGTCAGTCCGGTGCTGCGGCAAAAGCCTCTGTAAGTGCCGGCGGAATTGAGCTTGACTATAATCTTCGCCGTGTTAAAACAGGTAATAAAACAATCGAGCTTACGGCAAAGGAATTTGATTTGTGCGACCTTTTTGTTTCAAATCCCGGAAAGGTGTATTCGCGTGAAAACCTTCTTGACATCGTATGGGGCTATGACTATCCGGGTGATATAAGAACTGTTGATGTGCATGTAAGAAGACTTCGTGAAAAAATAGAGCCTGATGCCGCAGTTCCCACATATATTCTTACTAAGTGGGGGGTAGGTTACTATTTTAAGGAGAATTAAAGAAGGAATGCAGTCCATCCGCTGGAAGCTGGTGCTGACATATTTTATTATAATCGTGCTTACCCTTGTTACGGTGGGAATATATATAATAAATTCCATTCAGCAACATATGCTCAGTCAGAAGGAAATGGCAACTCTCACTCAGGCAAATGTACTTTCGGGATACATATCCCGTTATCAGGAGCTGAGTGATGACAGTATCAGATTAATAATGGAGCAGCAGCAGCTTACAAATAACAGCCGTATGCTGATGCTCAATACCGAAGCGTGTGTTACTTTTGATTCCAATAACGGAGTTATGCAGGATAAATATATGCCTACTGAGGTTATTCTTGATGCAATCGGGGGAAAAAACTCCGTGAGGCAGATAACGGGGCAGGACGGTGGGCTCATTATCTGTGCGGCAGTGCCTATCTTAAAGGATAAGACAGTGGCAGGTGTGGTGTATTATCAGGTTGCGGCTGACGATGTAACCGATTTCATGAATAATATCTATACTACGCTTATAATGATTATAGTAATCATAAGTATTCTTATAGGTATAGTAAGCTTTATTATGTCGGGAATCATTACAGAGCCTATCCGCTCCCTTACCCGTAAGCTCTCCGATGCGGCAGAGAATAACGGGGATTATATTATAGAGAAAACTACAGGCGGTGAGGTAGGACAGCTCATAGATTCATTTAATAAAATGACTATGCAGATAAAAGAACAGGAGGGAAAAAGACAGGAGTTTGTATCAAATGCTTCTCATGAACTTAAAACTCCTTTAAGCTCCATTAAGCTGATTTCCGATTCGCTTCTCAACGCTCCCGACGCTCCCCGTGAAATGGTGGACGAATTTCTGACCGATATGAATGTACAGGTGGACAGACTTACAAGAATTATAGATAAGCTCCTTACCCTTACGAAAATGGATAATGCCGCAAATGTTTCGGGTATGGAATTTTCGGTGCAGGATATTACCGAGCTTTGTTCAAATATTGCCAAGGCACTTCGCCCCCTTGCCGAGCAAAAGCATATAGAGCTTTTCTATGAAGCACCCACCCCCATTTATTCTAAAATTGAGCGTGACAGAATTTGGGAGGCCATTTATAATATTCTTGACAACAGCATTAAATATACCAAGGAAGGCGGAAAAGTTACATTAGACATTTCCAAGGACGAAAATAATGTAATAATAGAAATAAGCGATACCGGAATCGGAATCGCTCCCGATGAAAAATATAAGATTTTTGACCGCTTCTACCGTGTTGACAAGGCACGGGCAAGAGAAACCGGCGGAACCGGTCTGGGGCTTTCCATTGCACTTACCGCAGTGGAGCTTCATGGTGGTAACATACAGGTAGAAAGCGAAGAAGGCTTGGGAAGTACTTTCCGCATTATCATCCCCATTACATTTAAATAAAGGAAAGGATGGGTGTATTATGAAAAAGTTTATGTCCTTAATGCTGATAATTATTTTGTCGCTGACAGTATTTTCGGCGTGTACCCCCGATGGAATAAAAATAAAGGTTTTCTTCAGAAATTCCGCAAAAAACGAACTGAGGGAAGAAACAAGAACTGTTAAAGCAGAAAAGGATGCAAGTGTACGCACTATTGCAAGACTTGCTGTGAACGAGCTTATAAAAGGACCGGAGGCAGAAGGAAGCAAAGGCGTTATCAGTAAATCCGCCAAGCTTATTTCCCTTGCGGTAAACGGGAACGTTGCAACGGTTAATATGTCTGAGCACTATCTTGAAAAAAAGGGTGTAGATGAGCTCATTTTAAGATTTGCCATAGTGAACACCTTGTGCGATATCAAAGGCATTGACGGAGTTGTAATTCAGGTAGAGGGCAATAATCTTGTCTCGGAAACAACAGGTAAGGAAATCGGTGTACTCAGAATGGATGACAATATAGTTTTCGCACCTGAGGACAAATTAGCTGTTACGTTGTATTTTCCCCATAAGAGCTTTGAGCATCTGTCCGCCGAAGTGAGAAGGATTGATGTGCAAAATGCACTTTCACTTGAAAAAATAGTATTGAATGAGCTGCTTAAAGGACCGCAGGATAAAGAGCTTTCAGCATCAGTTCCCCAAGGAACAAAGCTTCTTTCGGTAGAAGTTAAGGATAAGGTCTGCTTTGTGAATTTCACGAAGGAATTTGTTTCAGGCTCAGGCTCATCAGCCACAACGATGGCTCTTTATTCCGTGGTAAATTCCCTGTGTGCATTAAAAAATATTGAGAGCGTGCAGATTCTTATTAACGGGGAAGCAGGCGTGGAATTTGGAAATTTTGTACTCGATATTCCCTATGAGGCGAATTTTTCTTTGGTAGAATAGGAGGAAATGAAAATGAAACTTTCAGAAGTAAAAGAGATATTAAACGCAGAGGTCGTTGCAGGTGAAGAATTTCTTGACCGTGAGGTTAAGTCTGCTTTCGGCAGTGACCTTATGAGCGACGTGCTGGCATTTGTAAAGGATCAGGCACTTCTTCTTACCGGTCTTGTAAACGGTCAGGTAATAAGAACTGCGGAAATGATGGATATAAAAGCTATCGTATTTGTACGAGGAAAAAAACCTACAGAGGATATAGCCTCTCTTGCAAAGGAATATCGGATGGTAGTTATGACTACCGACTATACTCTTTATCCCTCATGCGGTAAGCTGTATAGTGCAGGTCTTGTGCCCAATGAAGAAAGGGTGGACTAAATGGCAGACGCAATGAAACTTCATTACACTGTGGATGCCGATGATTTTACGGTGGCAGGGGAAGCAAGCGGTGCCGTTAAAAAGGTACTGAAGCAGCTTGGGTTTTCGCCTGATATTATAAGAAAAGTTGCAGTTGCCATGTACGAATGTGAAATCAACATGGTGATTCATGCAGACGGCGGAGTAATTGATGTGGAGATTACTCCCGAAAAAATCCGCATGATTCACGCAGATAAAGGTCCCGGTATAAAGGATATAGAAAAAGCTATGCAGGAGGGCTTTTCTACCGCAGATGATAAGGTAAGAGAGCTTGGCTTTGGTGCAGGTATGGGGCTTCCGAATATGAAACGCTATACCGATGAAATGAATATTACTACCAAAATCGGTGAAGGCACGGTTGTGGATATGACTGTGTACGTTAAATAATAAATTGAGGGCAGGAGGTGTGTGTTAATGTCCTCGGAAAACAAAAAAGAAATATTGTATCACAGCGTGCGTCTTAACGAGGATTCGTGTAAAGGATGCACAACCTGTATGCGTTATTGTCCCACTCAGGCAATCCGTGTTCAAAACGGGAAAGCGAAAATCATCAAGGAAAAATGCATTGATTGCGGAGAGTGCCTGAGAAGATGTCCTTACAGAGCGAAAAAGGTCGCAATTGACGGCTTTGATTCACTTAGCTTGTTCAGGCATAATGTTGCACTTGTTGCACCTGCCTTTTGCGGACAGTTTTCAAAAACCACGGATATAGATGTCATTTTGACAGGTCTTAAAAAAATAGGCTTTGATGATGTGTTTGAGGTAGCCTTGGGTGCAGAAGTAATTACAAAGAAAACGAAGGAGCTTTTAGAGGGCGGTAATCTCAGAAAGCCTGTGATTTCATCAGCCTGCCCTGCGGTGGTAAGGCTTATAGCCGTACGTTTTCCGTCCCTTAAAGACAGGATTATTCCGCTGACATCGCCTATGGAGGCGTCGGCACAAATGGCACGGAAAAAGGCTATAGAGAAAACAGGACTCAAGTCAGAAGATATAGGCATATTTTTCATATCCCCCTGTACGGCTAAGGTTACGGCGGTAAAGCAGCCCCTTGCACTTGCAAAGTCAGAGGTTGACGGTGTTTTATCCGTAAAGGATGTGTATATGCGTCTGGCACAGGCAATTACTTCTATTAAAGATGTGGAGAAGCTTTCATCTGCAGGCAGAGAGGGAATTAACTGGGCAAGAAGCGGAGGAGAGGCAAAAGCTCTCGGAATTAAAAATTATATTGCCGTTGACGGAATACATAATGTAATAAGACTTCTTGAGGAAGTTGAGGACGAAAAAATCAAGAATATTGATTTTATTGAGGCTCTTGCCTGTAACAGCGGCTGTACGGGCGGTCCTCTTAATGTGGAAAATGAGTTTGTGGCAAATTCACGCCTTCGGAACATGACGGAGGGGATAGATAGTCTTGAGGTAGAATGTGGAGACCTTAGCCTTTTATGGGATAAAAAGGTTGAATATGAGCCTTTTTCACCTCTCGATAAAGATATGGGTGAGGCTATGCGGAAAATGCAGCAAATGGAGGAAATCTACAAACGACTTCCTCAGCTTGACTGCGGAAGCTGCGGAAGTCCCAGCTGCCGTGATTTTGCAGAGGATATCGTAAGGGGCAAAGCACAGGAGAGAGATTGCATTTTCCGCCTCAGGGAAAAAATCGAAATGCTTGCCAAGGAAATAACAGAGCTCGGCAAGATGGTTGAAGAATAGTGCGGAATGCGGAGTACGGAATGCGAAATGCGGAATGCGGAGTACGGAATGCGGAATGCGGAGTACGGAATGCGGAATGCGGAATGCGGAGTACGGAATGCGGAATGTGAGGGGAATTTCAATGACTGTTAAAGAAATAGCTGAAAAACTTGAATTGAAGTTGGTTTGTGCTGATGAAAATGCCGACAGGGAAGTTAAGGGCTGTTATATAGGCGACCTTCTCAGCCTTGTTATGAGTAAAGCACAAAGCGGTGATGCGTGGATTACAATTCAAGGAAACATAAATGTACCTGCCGTTGCGTCGCTTACAGACTGTGCAATGGTAATCATTGCGGAAAATATGCAGCTTGACCCTGCGGCACTTTCACGTGCCAAGCAGGAGGGAATTTCCGTATATGCATCTGAAAAAAGTGCGTTTAGTTTAGCGTGCGGAATTAAAGAATGCCTATGAAATGTTATTATGATTTTCACATTCATTCCTGCCTTTCCCCTTGTGCGGATATGGATATGACTCCCCACAGCATAGCAGGAATGAGTTACATAAACGGTCTTAACGCCATTGCAGTTGCAGACCATAACACTGCACGCAATATCCGCAGTGTGAGTAAGGCTGCCGAGCAGTACGGTGTGTGCGTTGTTCCTGCCATTGAAGCGGAAAGTGCCGAAAACGTGCATTTGTTATGCCTTTTTCCGAGCATTGAGGCAGCGGAGGACATGGGCCTTTTACTGGAAGAGCATCTTCCGCCTATCAAAAATCGCCCTGATATCTTCGGAGAACAGTGGATAATGAATGAATGTGACGAAAAGGTGGGGGAGATAGAAAAGCTCCTTATAAATGCGACCGATATTCCCATAGAACAAATAAAGGAAGAAACCGAAAAGCGTGGCGGTGTTTGCATTGCGGCTCATATTGACAGGGAGAAGAACGGCATCGTGGCAACCTTGGGTTGGGTGCCTGAATATCTGAATTTCAAAACCCTCGAAATATCCTCAAAGGCACAAGACTTTTCCAAAGAGGAAAAATACAAATATATTACCGACAGCGATGCCCATATTCTTACAAATATTTCTGAAAAAATCAATTTTTTGGAGCTCCCCGAAATAACTCCTGAAAAAATAATTGATTTTTTGAAATAAAAACAGTTTTTTTCGTATTTTTAGGTAGACAAAGAGCTTTTAATTTGTTATAATTGTTTAGGTGATATTGTAATCGATATTGCAATATCGATATATTTATGCTTTTAATTAATTTTTATATTTTTTAGGAGGTTAAGTCATGGCAAAAGAAGCAGTTATTCCCTTTAAGGGAACAGCAGAGCAGGAAGCAGAGCTTATGAGCGTAATTGCACAGTACAAAGATCAGGACGGTGCTCTTATCCCTGTTCTTCATCAGGCACAGGAAATCTACGGGTACCTTCCGATTGAGGTTCAGACAATGATCGCTGACGGTCTCGGTGTTCCCCTTGCTGAGGTTTACGGTGTTGTAACATTCTACACACAGTTCTCTCTCAATCCCAAGGGTGAGTACAAGATTGCTGTATGTCTTGGTACCGCATGCTACGTTAAGGGCAGCGGAGATATTTTGGATAAGTTCAAGGAACTTGCAGGTATTGATGTAGACGGTTGCACACCTGACGGAAAGTTCTCTCTTGAGGCTACACGTTGTATCGGTGCTTGCGGTCTTGCACCTGTATTTACAATTAATGAGGACGTTTACGGTCGTGTTACCGCAGACGATATCCCCGCTATCTTTGCAAAATATCAGGACTGATGCAGGAAATCAGTTTAAATATTCTTGACATTGCAGAGAATTCGATCCGTGCAAATGCCACTTTGATTGAAGTAATAATAGAAGAAGCTCCTTCCGAAGATGTCTTTGCCTTTACAGTAAAGGATAACGGATGCGGTATGGATGCGGAAATGGTAAAAAGAGTCAGTGACCCTTTTGTTACCACCAGGACAACACGTAAGGTGGGACTTGGTATTTCGCTTCTTAAATCCCTGGCACAGCAGGCAGGCGGTGATATAAAGCTTGAAAGCGAGGTAGGTGTTGGTACAGTAATTCGTGCCGATTTTTCCTACAGCCATATTGACAGGCAGCCCCTTGGGGATATTTCAGCAGTCATGGTTTCGCTTATAAGCATGAATCCTACGCTTGACTTTGTGTATACCCATTCGTTTGAAAAGGAAGAGTTTCAGCTTGATACCCGTGAGCTTAGGAAAATCTTAGGCGAAGAGGTAAGCTTCAGCGAGCTGAGCGTTGCAGCATGGATTGGTGAATTTATAAATGAAGGTTTAACCGAAATTTACGGAGGTGCGAAATAATATGAAAAGCATAGCAGAACTTGAAGCTATTAAGAAAAAGGTTCTTGATAATGTAAATCTCAGACAGGAGAGAGAAGAGGGCGTTAGAGTTGTTGTAGGTATGGCTACATGCGGTATCGCAGCAGGTGCACGTCCCGTTATGACAGCTTTCCTTGAGGAAGCAAGCAAGCGTAATCTTAATAACGTTGTTATTGAGCAGACAGGCTGTATTGGTATGTGTGCTCTTGAGCCTATCGTTGAAGTTTATGTTCCCGGTAAGGAAAAGGTAACATACGTTAAGATGACAGCCGAAAAGGTTGCAAAGATTGTATCTGACCATATCGTTAACGGTGCTCCCGTTATCGAATATACAGTTGGCGCACAGAAGTAAGAGGGGAGTGTAATTAAATGAGTTTGTACAGATCGCATGTGCTTATCTGTGGCGGTACAGGTTGTACCTCCTCAGGTGGTGCTAAGCTTATAGACGAGTTTGAAGCACAGCTCAAGGCAAACGGCCTTGAAAACGAAGTTAAGGTTGTAAAAACCGGTTGCTTCGGTCTTTGTGCACTCGGTCCTGTTGTAGTTGTTTACCCCGAGGGTGCTTTCTACAGCAGAGTTCAGACAGAAGATGTAGCTGAAATTGTTACAGAGCATCTTCTCAAGGGTAGAATCGTAAAAAGACTTGTTTACGATGAAACCATCAATCAGGAAGACGATACCATCAAATCTCTTAACGAGGTTGACTTCTATAAGAAGCAGATGCGTATTGCACTTCGTAACTGTGGTGTTATCAATCCCGAAAATGTTGAGGAATATATCGCATTTGACGGATATAAGGCACTTGCTACAGTACTTACAGAGATGACTCCTCAGGAGGTTATCCAGGTAATTAAGGATTCTAATCTTCGTGGACGCGGAGGCGGCGGTTTCCCCACAGGTCTTAAGTGGGATTTCGCTTCCAAGAGCGTAAACGAGCAGAAATACGTTTGCTGTAACGCCGACGAAGGTGACCCCGGTGCGTTCATGGACAGAAGTATTCTTGAGGGTGACCCCCACAGCGTACTTGAGGCTATGGCTATCGCAGGTTACGCAATCGGTGCTAATCAGGGTTATATCTACATCCGTGCAGAGTACCCCATCGCTGTACAGCGTCTTCAGATTGCTATTGACCAGGCTAAGGAATACGGCCTTCTTGGTGAAAATATCTTCGGAACAGACTTCAGCTTCGATATCGGTCTCCGTCTTGGTGCCGGTGCATTCGTATGTGGTGAGGAAACAGCTCTTATGACCTCTATCGAAGGTCACCGCGGTGAGCCTCGTCCCCGTCCTCCGTTCCCTGCTGTTAAGGGACTTTGGGGCAAGCCCACAATCCTTAATAACGTTGAAACATATGCTAATATCCCTGTTATTATTAACAAGGGTGCACAGTGGTTCAACACAATCGGTACTGAAAAGAGTAAGGGTACTAAGGTATTCGCTCTCGGCGGTAAGATTAATAACACCGGTCTTGTTGAAATTCCCATGGGTACAACCCTCCGCGAAATCGTTGAAGAAATCGGCGGTGGCGTTCCCAACGGTAAGAAGTTTAAGGCTGCACAGACAGGCGGTCCTTCCGGTGGTTGTATTCCCGCATCTCTTATCGATACTCCCATTGACTACGATTCACTTATTTCAATCGGTTCAATGATGGGTAGCGGCGGTCTTATCGTAATGGACGAAGATAACTGTATGGTTGATATCGCTAAGTTCTTCCTTGAATTTACAGTTGATGAATCCTGCGGTAAGTGTACACCCTGCCGTATCGGTACAAAGAGACTTCTTGAAATCCTTGAAAAGATTACAAAGGGTAATGGTACTCTTGAAGACCTTGACCGTCTTGAGCTTCTTTGCCACAGCATTAAGAATGCATCACTTTGCGGTCTCGGACAGACAGCTCCCAACCCTGTTCTTTCAACACTCAGATATTTCCGTGATGAGTATGTAGCACACGTTGTTGACAAGAAGTGTCCTGCAGGCGTATGTAAGGCTCTCACAAACTATGTTATTGAAGAAGATAAGTGTAAGGGCTGCTCCGCTTGTGCAAGAAAATGTCCTGTTGGTGCAATCACAGGCGAAATCAAGAAGCCTTTCACAATTGACCAGAGTAAATGTATTAAGTGCGGTGCTTGTATGGAAACATGTAAGTTCAACGCTATCGTTAAGAAGTAAGGAAGGGGTGCAGAGAAATGGATATGGTTAATTTAAAAATCAACGGTCAGGACGTAACTGTTCCTGCCGGAACTACAGTACTTGAAGCTGCACGTACAGCCGGTATTGATATTCCCACACTTTGCTACCTTAAGGACGTAAGCCAGACAGGTTCTTGCAGAATGTGTCTTGTTGAAATTAAGGGCGGCAGAGCACTTCAGGCAGCATGTGTATATCCCGTTGCAGAAGGTCTTGAAGTTTATACAAATACTCCCGCAGTAAGAAACGCTCGTAAGGTTGTGTTGGAGCTTATCCTTTCCAACCACGACAGAAAGTGTCTCACTTGTGAAAGAAACCGTAACTGTGAGCTTCAGACTCTTGCTGACGAGCTTGGTGTAACAGAAATTCACTATGAGGGTGTAAGAAATGAGTACGATGTTGATCAGCTTTCTCCCTCAATTGTAAGAGATAACAACAAATGTATCCTTTGCCGCAGATGCGTAAATATGTGTAAGAACATTCAGACTGTTGGTGCAATCGATGCAATTGACCGTGGCTTCAAGACATCTATCGGATGTGCTTTTGAGAAGAGCCTTGGTGAAGTAAGCTGCGTAAACTGCGGTCAGTGTATTGCAGTTTGTCCCGTAGGTGCACTTCGTGAAAAGGATGCTACAGACGATGTTTGGGCAGCCCTTGCAAATCCCGATAAGCACGTTGTTGTTCAGGCAGCTCCTGCTGTAAGAGCAGCTCTTGGTGAAGAATTTGGTTATGAAATGGGTACTCCCGTAACAGGTAAGATGGCAGCTGCACTTCGCAGACTCGGCTTTGACAAGGTGTTTGATACAGACTTTGCCGCTGACCTTACAATTATGGAGGAGGGTACAGAGCTTCTTCACAGAATTCAAAGTGGCGGAGTTCTTCCCATGATTACATCTTGCTCACCCGGCTGGATTAAGTTCTGTGAACACAACTTCCCCGAAATGCTTGACAATCTTTCATCCTGCAAATCTCCTCACGAGATGTACGGTGCAGTAATTAAGTCTTACTACGCTGAAAAAGCAGGCATCGATCCCAAGGATATCTTCGTTGTATCTGTTATGCCCTGTACTGCTAAGAAGTACGAAGCACAGAGAGAAGAACTCAGCGTTAACGGCCTTGCGGACGTTGACAGCGTTATTACAACACGTGAGCTTGCTAAGATGATTAAAGAGGCAGGTATCAGATTTACAGAGCTTCCCGATGAAGTGTTTGACGATCCCTTCGGTGAAGCAGCAACAGGTGCAGGCGTAATCTTCGGTGCAACAGGCGGTGTTATGGAAGCTGCTATCAGAACAGTTGCAGATATTCTTGACAACACAAGCCACAGCGAAGTTGAATATGAAGCAGTTCGCGGTCTGGAAGGAATTAAGCTTGCTTCTGTTGAGGCAGGCGGCAAGACTATCCGTGCGGCAGTTGCACACGGCCTTGGTAACGCTCGTGAGCTTCTTAACAAGGTTAAGAGCGGTGAAGTAGAGGTTGATTTCATCGAAATCATGGGTTGCCCCGGTGGTTGTGTAAACGGCGGCGGTCAGCCTATCGTATCTTCTAAGGACAGAATGGATAAGGATATCCGTGCAGAGAGAGCTAAAGCACTCTACAGCGAGGATAAGAACCTTCCCCTTCGTAAGAGCCATGATAATCCCTTTATCAAGAAGATTTATGAGGAGTATTTTGAAGAACCCGGTAGCCACAAGGCTCACGACCTTCTTCATACTCATTATGTTGCTCGCGACAAGCACTAAGTAAAATAAAAAAAGGCGATGTAAAAGAATGCATTTTTTACATCGCCTTTTTTACAGTATAGGAATTTGCGTAATTTAATCGCGAGCAACATTTGTTCACATGCAGAACTGATAAAGGCAGAAAATTAATAAAGGTGGTTTTTTTATGAGAATCAAAACAAAGGAACAGGGCATGTTTATCGTGGGAATTGCAATTTGTATGGCTGTAGCGTTCCTGTCTGTTATGCTTGAGCAGTTAATTCCCGGAGAACTGCTTGGTTCTTCTATCATTGCACTGTTTATGGGAACAATAATCAATAGCTTTTTCCACCCGACATGGATAAAGCCTGCACTTAAATTTACATCAAAAAGGATTCTGAAGGTTGCTATCATTTTACTGGGTGCTTCTCTTTCTTTCGGTACAATTTTATCTGTTGGTAAAATGACATTCTTTGTAATGCTCTTTACCTTTGCCATGTGTTTTGGCGGTGGCTATTTCATTCGCAAAATATTTGGACTTAATTGGAAACTGAGCAATTTGATTTCCGCAGGAACAGGAATTTGCGGAGGTTCTGCGGTAGCAACTATTGCACCCGTTATTGACGCAGAAGATAAGGACATAGCATTTGCCCTATCCTCCACATTTCTTTTTGATATGGTTATGGTTGCATTGTATCCGATTATGGGAAAAGCTCTGGGAATGTCTGATATAGCTTATGGTATTTGGGCAGGAACTTCTGTGAACGATACCGCCAGCGTGGTTGCTTCAGGATATGCTTTTTCTGAGGCTGCAGGTGACTTTGCAACAATGGTGAAGCTGACCCGTACAATTGCAATCATTCCTACTGTATTGGTTTTTGCATATATTGGTGCTCGTATGAAACAAAAAGAATTGAAAACAGTGGGTGGAAACAACAAGGTAAATATTTTAAAGGTCGTTCCGTGGTTCATCGGCGGTTTCCTGGCGTTGGCAATTGCAAACAGTGCCGGGCTTATCGGGGCTGAAATATCCACTGTTATGAAAAGCGTAAGTAAATTTTTAATGGTAACAGCATTGGCGGCTATTGGTCTTGGTACAAGCATTACCGACTTTAAAAAAGCAGGACTTTCTCCCATGCTCTATGGTATAACCATTGATACACTTGTAACCCTGACAGCACTTGTGGTTATCTGGTGTATGGGATTGATGTAATTGTATAAGCAGTAGGCACAAAAGAGGTATTTATGAAGAAAACAGAGTTTGACGATATAATCAAACAAAATCTTATAAAAAGATATGGTGAAGATAAATTTGGGTACTGTTTATCAAAAAATTATGAAAATTATTACAGTAAAAACGAATTTGAAGCCTTTTTGACGGAAATGAAAGAGAAGTTCCCGACGGCTTTTTCTCAATATGATTTTGGAAAGGGAAGCGAACTGAAAGAGCAGAAGGGCAGACATGGAAGTTATCCTCCCAAAATGGCGAGCGTAGCATCCTCCTCACGCTTTTGCTATATTTCTTTGAGAAACGGCGGAAAAGCAATAGGCACAGATGAGCCTGTAGAGTTTGAGGTTGGTCTTAAAATTGAGGGTATTGACGGCATTTCTCCTCAGTTAGATGCATGTTTTTTAAAGAAAAATATTTTTATAGAAGCAAAATGTCATGAAATCTTTGATAATCACAAGGTTATTCTCAAAGAGAAATATTGGGAGCATTTGTATGGAAAAGATAACAAGTTTGCCTTTCCTGTGAAGGATAAAACCTGTGAAAAAGAGTTTGAAATCCCTCTAAATAAATTCGGAATTGAAAAAGCAAATTCAATGTTTGATATAAAACAGCTTTTGTGTCATCTTATGGCAATAGCCTCCCAAAAGGATGCCGAAGCCTGTGCGACATTGATTTATTTGTTTTTTATGCCTAAGACTGATGACGGGGAAGCATCTGAAAAAATAAATCAAGTCTTTGACGAACTGAAGGAAGAAATCAAAAATATTTTTTGCAGTGAACCGATAAAATGCTTTACGGAAAAGAATAAAATAAAACTCATAGCAATAGCACAACATGCTGAGGTTATGGAAGAACTGACTAATGAAAATATTATATATCTGTCTGAAAAAATAAATTAGCCTTATCATAGGATTTGCAATCAAAAAGTACGTTTGAAAACGTACTTTTTTTATATCTCACGCAAAAAACGCTTTATTTTGACAATACGATATGTTATAATAATATAGATTTATTATATACAGGTGATAAGAATTGAAGTTACCCGAAAAGTTTTGCGAAAGAATGAAAAACGAGC
>JAZQAB010000074.1:0-5759 GCA_045545055.1 Clostridia bacterium
CCCTCTTTTGAATTTCTGATTTATATGCTCGTTTTGTCTTTTTCGGCAGGAGCAAGCCCCTGCCCTACATTGTTCATAACGCTTGCCCTTTTTCTTAGATTCTCTCTATGTCTGCACCAAGCGTTTTCAGTTGGTTTTCAAGGCTTACGTAGCCGCGGTCTATATAATGCACTCCGTCAAGTATCGTCTGCCCGGATGCACCGAGTGCCGCAACCGTAAGTGCCGCACCGCCTCTTAAATCCATTGCTTTAATATGTGCTCCGCACAAATCGTGCCCTTTTATAACTGCAACACGACCGTCCTGAAGTATATCAGCACCCATTTTTCTGAGTTCGGGAATTATTTTATATCTGCTGTCAAATATATTTTCCACGATCACGCTTGTGCCGCCCGCAAAGCACAATGCCGCCATAACAGGTGATTGTGCATCAGTGGGGAAACCGGGGTAAACCTGTGTTTTTATCATGTCTATGCTTTGAGCTTTTTCGGGAGCACGAATGTACATATTATCCCTGAAAAATTCTATTTTTGCTCCGCTGTCACGAAAAACCGAAACGATTGCTCCTAAGTGGCTGCTTCGTACATTCAAAAGCTCAATTTCACTTTTGGTTGTCATTGCCGCACACATAAACGTAGCCGCCACAATTCTGTCGGGCATTATCTTATGATTTGCCCCGTGAAGATGTGCCACGCCGTTTATGCGTATATTTTCACTTCCGGCACCCTCAATGTCTGCACCCATTTTGTTAAGGAAGTCACACATGTCGGTTATTTCAGGCTCACGTGCGGCATTTGAAATAGTAGTTTCTCCTTTGAGTCCCACAGCCGCCAGTATTATATTTTCCGTAGCTCCTACGCTGGGGAAGCTTAAATGCACATCCCCGCTGTGCATTTTATCGGCTATTGCTTCAATAAAGCCGTTTTCCTCACGAATTTCCATTCCCAACTGCCTGAGTGCCTTAAGATGCAAGTCTATGGGACGATTCCCAAGCTCACACCCCCCCGGAGCACACAGACGCACTCTGCCCATTTTTCCGGCAATTGCCCCCAGAAAAATAATTGAGCTTCGCATTTCACGCATAAGCTCCTCCGGAATTTCCCACGAATTGATACTGCCGGAATTAATCTCCAAGATATCTCCGTTAAGCTCTGCACTGCACCCCAAGGTCTTTAAAATTTTAATTGTATGATGCACGTCGCTAAGGTCGGGGCAATCATACAAACTGCATTTATCCCCCGAAAGCACAGCCGCCGCCATTATCGGAAGCACCGCATTTTTTGCCCCGTGCACACGTAATCTTCCACTTAGTTTTCTGCCGCCGTTTATTATGTATCTGTCCAATACGACACCCCCTGTAACACTAACATATTATGCCACGGGGGCGATATTGGTGACTTCCTCAGATTATTTCCTTTATTGATTTATATATAGTTTCACAAGCATCGGTAATTCCTATTCTTTTTGATGCACTTTGCATTTTTCTAAGTTTGTCTTTGTCGGAAAGAATGTTTTTAATTTCACTTGCTATTCTCTCCCCTGTAGTTTCGCTTTCGAGCACTACCTTTGCCGCACCGTTCTTTTCAAGATACCTTGCATTATATTCCTGATGATTATGGGCTACATACGGGCTGGGAATAAGCACAGCCGCCTTCCCCAAAGCCGTAATTTCACTTACGGTGATTGCTCCTGCTCTGCCCGTGATAATATCTGCGGCAAAAAAGATTTCTTCCATATCATACAAGTACGGGAGAATCCTTACACCGGGGATTTTTTCAATATTTATTCCCTTGCTTTCAAGCTCTCCCTTAATTTTTTCAAAGTGCTTTTCCCCCGTCGATGCAATAAGATTAAAGCCTGTGGTTCTACGGTTTATTACCATATCCTCAAGAGCTTCATTCATCTTTTCAGCACCGAGAGACCCACCGAACATAAGTACAATGGGCTTA
Source organism: Clostridia bacterium (assembly GCA_045545055.1). Lineage (GTDB taxonomy): Bacteria > Bacillota > Clostridia > UMGS1883 > UMGS1883 > UMGS1883. Next base: position 1,948 of record JAZQAB010000074.1, read on the forward strand.
TCATCAAAATTGTACCGTGCACGCAGCAAATCTATATCATGAGCAGCAAAAAGATTGGGACGCAGGGGATTTCCCGTAAGCACCATTTTCTTTGCTTTCATCATATTTTTGGTTTCTTCAAAGCTTATTGCCGTAACATCTGCCGTTTGCGACAGCATCTTTATGGCAAGGCCGGGGAACACATTCTGTTCATGGATAAGTGTTGGTATTTTAAGCTTTGCCGCTGTTTTAACCACGGGAGCACACACGTATCCGCCCGTACCGATGACAACGTCAGGTTTAAAATCTCTGATGATTTTCTTTGCATCTCTCTGACTTTTGATATAATTAACCAGAACTTTAAAATTCTGCAAGCTAAGGCTTCTTTTAAGTCCCATTACTTCAATAAATTTTATATCATATCCGCATTTGGGAACTAAGGTTTTTTCAAGTCCTCTCTCTGTCCCCACAAAAAGGAATGTGCTGTCCTTCTCCTTTTCCTTTATATAATTTGCTATTGCTATTGCAGGATTAATGTGACCTGCCGTACCGCCGCCTGTAAGTAATACTCGCATAAAACTTAATCCTTTACTACATTTTTTTGATTTTACTGCTTTTTGATATATTAAGAAGTATTCCCATTGCTCCCAGTATAACTATCATGGACGTACCGCCTGCACTGAAAAACGGAAGCTGCATTCCCGTAGAGGGAAGAATGGAAAGCACAACGCCCATATTAATAAGCATCTGTACACCGATAATTGCAGTTATTCCAAAGGCAAGATATGTACCAAACTTATCCTTTGCATTAAGTGCAATGCTTATTCCTCTCCATACAAAGAGTACAAATAATGCCATAACCAATATTCCGCCCACAAAGCCCAGTTCTTCACAGATAACTGCATAAATGTAGTCGTTATGAGCTTCGGGGAGATATCTGAACTTTTGTCTTGACTGACCAAGCCCCAAGCCAAACAGTCCGCCGCTGCCCACGGCATAAAGCGACTGTATAATCTGCCAGCCGATTCCCCGTTCATATGCAAAGGGGTCAAAAAGAGCTTTGAACCTGTCAAGTCTGTAGCTTGCGGTAAGACCTATTCCTGCAATAAGTGCCGCACCTGCACCACCCATAAGATAGAAGTATTTCATGGGAAGCCCCGCAACTATCATCATAAGCATACCTATAACCGCAAGCACAACTGCCGCTGACATATGGCTTTGCAAAAAGCATGCCGCACCGTATATTGCAATTACTCCAAAGCATTTCATGATATTATCTTTATCAGTTGCAAGGTTAGATGTTCTCCTGTCGGAAAACCTGTTTGCAAAGAAAATTACAAGCGAGAACTTTGCAAGCTCGGAGGGCTGAAAGCTTATAGGACCCAAAGAAATCTGACGTGTAGCACCGTGGGAGGCAAATCCGATAATCGGAACTGCATACATCAGGACAATTGTAACTGCGTTGATTAACCTTGAAAACTTTTTGAAATAGTGATAGTCATAATTTGCCGCTATCACCATACATATAATTCCCAAAAGCGACATACCGCCCTGTTTTATAATCGAGGCATAAATATTGCCGTCCTGCAGTGCCGAGGGAGTACTTGCTGAAAACAACATAACAAGCCCGAACAAAAGCAGTGTCAATATCGTTATGAGAAGTATAAAGTCTACCTGCCCCTTTTTTTCTTTTGCTTCGGTTTCTTCTTTCATTGCTTTCCCTCCCTGTTTTTTTACCATATAGAAATTCGCGTGAAATAACGACGCATGATACCATGTTTGCACAAAGCTGGTGTGCGACATGAGTGCAGGCTCAGCCTGCTTAAAGTGCAAAATAGCTTACGGTGCAAAGTGCCAAAGTGATAAGACAAAACACTGTTACAACCTTGGTTTCTTTCCAGCCGCACATTTCAAAATGATGATGCACGGGAGCCATTTTGAACACACGTTTTTTTGTTCTTTTAAAAACTGCTACCTGAATAATTACGCTGAGTGCTTCAAATAAAAATACGAATGCACTTATTATAAGGAAAAATTCCAACCCTGCACTGATTGCAACGGCACTAATGAGTCCACCGATAAAAAGGCTGCCGGTGTCGCCCATGAACACCTTTGCAGGATAAGCATTAAAAATCAAAAATCCCAAAAGTCCGCCTGCAAGAGCACCTGCTATAACACCGCCGCCTGTGTTTTCTGCAATAATACTGCACGCAACCGCAAAGAAAAGCGATATTATACTTCCCACACTTGCCGCAAGTCCGTCAATGCCGTCGGTAAGGTTTGCACTGTTTGAGGTTGCCAGAAGCACCAGCATTACAAATGGCACATAAAATATTCCAAGGTCTAAGTTTACGTCCATGAAAGGAATAGCAACCTGTGCATTGTCAAAATTGCAGTAAAGAAACATCGCATATGCAAAGCTTACTACTATTTGTGCGGAAAATTTCTGTGATGCGGAAAAGCCCTTGTTTTGCTTCTTTACGACTTTGATATAGTCATCAATGAAGCCTATTAATCCGAAAAGTACTCCGCACAGCAAAATGCCTCCCGTTTTCACATCTCTTGTAAAAATAAGTCCTGCAAGTACGGTTGAGAAAATGAAGGCAATTCCTCCCATAGTGGGTGTTCCCTGCTTTTTTTCGTGCCAGGTGGGACCGTCCTCCAGTATCGTCTGCCCAAACTTAAGCTTACGCAAAAACGGAATCAATACAGGCTCAAATATTACGGTTATAATAAAACTAATTATACATGCTTTTATCCACATTGTTCATCAGTACCTTTCAGCTTGCCAGAATTTCTTTTATGACAACACGCTCATCAAAATCATGCTTCACATGATTAATTTCCTGATAGGTTTCATGTCCTTTTCCTGCAAGGATTATAATATCGTCCTGCTTTGCTGTTTCCATTGCATATTTGATGGCTTCTTTTCTATTTTCAACGACAACATGATTATCCTTTTTCATACCCTTGAGGATATCTTCAATGATTGCCATAGGTTCTTCACATCTGGGATTATCACTTGTTACAACGGCAATGTCGGAAAGCTCCTCCGCAATTGCACCCATTTTCGGTCTCTTGGTTGCGTCACGGTTGCCTCCGCATCCGAACACTGTTATTACCCTTGCTTTCGCAAATGCCCTTACTGCTGAAATAATATTTTCCATTCCGTCGGGGGTGTGTGCGTAGTCAATTATTATGGTGTAGGGCGTATTTGTCCGAACAACCTCAATTCTGCCCTTAACGCTTTTTGCAAGGACAAGCCCCTTTTCAATATCAGTCATCTCTATGCCGATATTCTTGCAGGCACAGATTGCCGCCAACGCATTATATACCGAGAATTTCCCCGGAATACCCAAACGCATTTCACGTTCCTTACCATTATGGTTAATAGTAAAGATAACACCGCGTTCACTTATTCTGATATTTTCAGCATGAACGTCTGAAGCATTGTCTATGGAATATGTTATTGCTTTTCCCTGTGCATACTCCAGCATCAAAGTGCAGTAGGAATCATCGGCGTTTATTGCTCCGCTTTTGCTCATGGAAAATATTTTTGCTTTTGCACGTGCATAATTTTCCATAGTCTTGTGAAAATCAAGATGATCCTGTGTAATATTTGTAAGAACTGCAGTTTCAAAGGTTACTCCGTAAACACGGTCAAGCTCTAATGAATGGCTCGAAACCTCCATAACCACATACTCTCCGCCCGATTCTGCCATTTTTGCAAAAATCTCAAACAAATCAAAGGATTCGGGGGTGGTACGGCTACTTTCAATGACTTCATCGCCAATAATCGTCTGATTAGTTCCTATAAGGTCGCACCGAAGCCC
>JAZQAB010000075.1:0-12323 GCA_045545055.1 Clostridia bacterium
ATCCCGCAACACCGTTTACATAAATCCTTAGTCTGTACTGTTCAGCACTGTCACGGTTAAAATGCACAGAAATAAGATTCCACCCGTTTTGGAAATATGAGCCGCCTGTATCGGCAGGTGAATTTTTATGCGTAACTCCACCCGGATGCAAATATTGAACCGCCTCTGCTAAAAGCTTTTCGGAATTCTTTGTATATTCTGTTCCGGCAGTAATTTTCAGCGATGTGTTCTCTGTCTGCGGAAAATATACAAGCGTCTGTATATAATAGCTGTCATCTGTAGCGTATTGAGTATTTTCCGTAGGATTTTTGATAGATATACCTGTTTCATTTACTGTATTTTGTCCGTTTTCAGAAATTTTCAGGGAATAATCAGCATCTTTCTTACCCCTGTATTTTTCCACAACAGAAATTTCTGAACTTTCATCATTCCAATTTAGCTTATGCACGATCGAACCAAATGCCTCTGATGTATCAGCACTAAAGCTTTCACTGTAGGCAACAGCAGCAAATACCGGAATATTCATACACGAACACAAAATGCATATTGAAACAGCTGCACAAAGCATTTTTTTCAAATTCATGTCAATTTCTCCATTCTGTAAAATTTCAAAGTCATAATGTTAAAACAACAACGTTTTGAAGCTGCAGTTCCGAATCTGCTTTGATTTGTGCAAAAGCATCCTTTATATGAATTACCTCCGTGTTCTTTGGAGTAAATACACAAACAAATTCACCTTTAGCACCTGAAACCACCACGTCAAAACACTCACTGTTAACTGACAAAGCTTCAGAATTCGTATAAATTCCAACTACTATTCCTTTATATATTTCGGGGGTGTTGCTGATTAGCGTGCCGTCAGAATTGATAATCACATCAGCCTTAAGCACATTTTCTGCTCCCTTCATATACACGCTGTCAGACACAGTTTTATCACCTGATATGCCATCGTTATTAACGGGCGTTACACTATATCTGAGATAGTATCCGCAGTCTGAAGAAGGAGGAGTAAATTGCTTATCATACGAAATCGTCATATAATTTCCGTTTTTCTCCCTCGATACCTCCCATGCACATACAGAGTCGTTTTCTGCAATGTTAAGGGTATCACTGTACGTGTAATTTCCATAAAAGGTAGTTCCCTGTACAATGCTCACATTCTGAGCCTTCGGCTTGCTTTTCACAATAATCGATGGACTGGTTGCAAAGCCTGCCGATGGATAATTTCCATTGCCCAGCTTATCAGCCTTTACCATGACACGCAGATGCTTTCCGCAAAGTTCTTCAGTGGGAACAAAACTTTCACCTGTTGCACCCTCTATATCCGAAAAGCTTTCGCCGTCTTCAGAGCTCTGCCACTTATAAAACACATTCATAGCCGGTTCCTGATTTTCATCACGGTAGTGATAATCTGCAAAAAGCTCCTCTCCGCATTTTCCGCTGCCATTCAAAACTACATCATATACCTCGGGAAGACTTTCCTTTTTCAGCAAAAAACCATCAGAAGATGTCGGATATCCTGTGTTCACAGAAGTCTGCGGAACAACTTCGAATTTAATATATTTACCTGCATCCTCCGTTGTAGTTACATAGCTTTGTGAAGTGGCCCCCTTTATAGGCGAATAATATCCATCCTTACTGCTGCTTCTTAGCCATCTGAAAAGAGTTCCCTTCTCCGCCTTTGCATCAGGTGAAAAATACTCATAGTTTCCCGTCAGCGTTCGCCCGCTTATATTCATTCCGTCAATTTTAACATTTTTTGCTCCCGGAACAATCAACCGACCCATTCTATCTACTATATTGTTTCCATATAGTTTGGAAAGCTCCTCTTTAGAAAAAGTGCTGTTCAATATATTGAGTACTATACTTCCACTTTTATTTACATTAACTTTTTCATTTTTAAAGAAGTCCTTTGACAGAACAAACATGGGTCTAACTCCACAGCCCGTCTCAGCTTTTCCGAAGCCTGTAGTACCGCTGTTTGCAACAGCCACAAGAATCCCTGATGCATATACTCCCACATCATTACTTGTGCTATCTGTACTCCTAAACATCCAGTAACCATTGGAGGTATCGTCATATGTGCCCAGAACCTTTTCCGTAATACAGTACTTAGAAAATTCAGTTTGACTCATCAGTACTATTTTACACTTCGTCGTGTAAGGCTCGGGGAAACCTTTATCAGGGTGTCCACCCTCTGTAACCCATTCCCGTTCCACAATATAATCCTTCATTTTCTGGGGGATTTCCACAACATCGGATGGCGGATTGTTAAGGTAATCATTATTCAGCCAGTATGCGATGTTGTTTTCGTCCTCAACATCAAATTTTCCTGTGTTGTCAGGATCGAAAGGCAATCTTGTATGTGCGTAATTTTTCATTATGACAAGATATCCATCTTCAAGCTCATCCAGTAATACGAATTCGGTAGGATTGCCGTCAACTGCGAATAAATTAATTTTAGGTGTTTTCTTTTCAAAACCCGTTGTGTTAGAAGTTATTCTTGAAACAGCAAAGGTTGTACTAATCGGCAAACATAAAATAAGAAAAAATGTTAAAATTAATTTTTTCATTTCAAATATTCCTCCGTTGCCAAAAAGGTATCGTTTTTATCAATTATGCCATTAAAATCAAGGTCGCACCTCGAATCATATTCGGGAGAATCTTGTTCTGTCCCTCTCAATGCTGCTATTCTTAATAGATCGCTTGCATCCACAAACTTGTCACAATTTACGTCAGCAAAAGGATATGCTGAGGAACTGTTTTCCCACATTTCTCCCGCTGCAACAGCACCTATATCTACAGTAACATCCGATTCACCAAATATGCGTCGTCCTTTTCCTATAGCTGGACTGTTTTGCGAAAGCTCTATCCTTCCTTCGGTAATTCCGCCGACACCTGCATCAGAATATGTACTGAATGCCATACCGTTATTCATGGCGATTGTTTCCGGATTTATAGAAATATCATCGTTCGTTGCTATAAATATATTACTGTCAAATTCATAGCCTGTGTTTACAGAAACAAGGTCTCCGTTTTCCCCATCATAAAACGCCATGTTTTTTGCTGGATAGTTATCTGATATGACAAGACAACTTATGATATTATTGTAAAATCTTACGTTAGACTTTTCTCCTCTATCCCCGCCTATTCTTCCAGATATTGTCTGAAAATACGCATTGGGATAATAGATTGTGTTATTGTATATATCCACTCCTCTGTCAGGAAAAGAAAGTGTTCTTGCCGGTCTCGACGGTCCCAGTTTAAACGGTTCTGCTTCCATCCATGGGAATTCCCAGTTTATTATTTGGTTGAAACAGATTTTAAATATTGATGTTCGGCTATTGGCTTTTTGTGCATACATTTCCACAAACTCGGGAGACGCCCAAATCAAATTATGATGATATTTAATATTTTCAGACCATGGTGTACCATTAAGCGGCTGACTTGAAAACGGCTCATAATTATTTATGAATTCATTATGATGAATGTCCATGTCTGAAGCACGAGACTCGATTTCTATTCCATTATCAAGCAAATTTTCAAATCTATTTCCATAAATCTGTGCCCTGCGTGCCGTTACATTTCTGGATCTTCCGCTTATCATCTCATTATATTTAGACCAAGCAAAAAAACTTAGTGCATCAAGTGTATCATGGACATAATTATTTCTTATAATCCAATCATCACCCGCCTTTCCAACCAGACAGCCTACCTCAAAGCAGTTAATAGAGTACGGTTGGTTTTTAACCTGCCATGTTGCTGTTAGCGAATTAATGTCTGAGCCTTCTTCATTCATCAACTCATACATATCTACAGAAACAGGCCAACTATGCCACTCACAGTTTTCCACAGTCACACGATCACTACTGTACTCATCACGATCGTGTTTTGCACCTCCGCAAACAGCATTTGCACATCCTTCAAACCAGCAATTACTTACAACAGCGTCTGAGCCACGAACATATACACCTGTAAAAGCCGGTGTTTCAAATGTCAGTCCATATAATACAACATAGGCTTCCTTTTCCGGAATAATTGCAAAATTATATGCTTTTTCCCAAATAACACTGTTATATGAGCCTGTATATGTAACACCATTTTCTGTATATGTGCCACGTTTCTCAGGTGATACACACATCATATTTTCATTCGGATTCTTCTTTCCATACTTTTCATCGTCACGCAATCTTACATAAAGCAGCTTTTTTTCACTGTCATAATAGTAGCAATGCTTATAAGTAGAGAAATTATAATCTCCGTCATATCTTCTATCCTGAAGATATTGGTATTTGCCTACCTGTACAATGGTTGCCCCATTGTACAGCACACGCATTGGATCATAATCAAGGGGTGTCGAATATATAGCACGTTCTTCATCTACAAGTGTCCATATGTTTTTACCAATGTTCTTTCTGATATTTTCATCAGCACCAGTAATAATTACCTTATTCTTTCCATACTCACTTGCACGAAAAATTATGGGGTTTTCCTTTGTACCTGTCTTTTTCAATTCAACATGTTCGTAATATACACCAGGTTTAATCATAACAACATCCCCGGGCTGCACAACATTTGCCGCCTGCTGAATTGTACCATATGGATTTTCCTCACTGCCATTACCGTTTGCTCCTGCGTTAACCCAAATAGTTTGTGCAAATGCCGGCAAGGAAAGAAAAAGAGTAATTATTATATAAGCAAAAGAAACAAAAATCCATTTTTTAGAAACAATATTCATAAACTTCTCCTCGCTTTCATTCTCATTTAACTTTTCTATTATCCTTTAATTCCTCCAAGAGCAATTCCACCCATCATTTTTCTTCCAAATATTGCAAAAACACATAAAGGAGGAAGAATTGACAGCAGCAGCACAACAAAGTACTGATCAATAGTCAGAGATTCGGCAGTATTGTAAACAATCATTGCTATGGTAAATTTCTCAGGGCTTCTTACAACAAGCATAGGCCACATAAACTCTGACCACGCAGTGTTTATGCATAATATAGATGTAACAAGAACAATCGGCATAGAAAGCGGAAGCATAATTTTCACAAAAATACCTATATCCGAACACCCGTCAATTTTTGCTGCTTCACTGTAAGCATATGGAATACTGTCAAAAAAGCTTTTAAACAACAAGATCGTAAACGGTGCAATACCATGCATAAGCCACATCGGCCAATATGTATCAATAAGATTTAAATGTACTATTGGAAAATCTGTGAAGGACAAAAACAAAGGCACCATATTCATTGAAGTCGGCAGTAGCATCGACCAAAATATAATTTTAAACATTGCTTTATGTCCCTTGGGTTTTACCTTTGAAAGAACATATCCACCTAAACCATTACACGTTATACTAAAGAACCAACAACCGGCAACATATATTAAAGAATTCAGATAGTTTGCTCCAATATCTATAAGGTCCCACACCTCACGAAGCTTTTCCGGATGAAAGCTTTGTGGAATAATTGTCGGCGGAATCCTGAGAAATTCTTCAGCACTCTTAAAAGCCGAAAGAAACACCCATATAACCGGAAGTATACATATTAATACAAGAATCAAAACCACCGACCAGAAGCACCAGTAAACAAATTTTACCGAATTAGTTTTATAATCAATGGGAGTAATCATCCCCGTCGTCTTTTTTTCCATCAGTTTACTGCTCACGATAATCACTCTCCCTCTGACAATTTCTTATCAAGTATGAAATATACGAATGTCATAACAATCAGAATACAGAATATTACCACACCCATTGCAAATGCCTTATCAAACTTAAAATTGGTGAATCCATAATTATACATCATAAGCCCTAACGACATTGACGCATTGTCTGGCCCGCCTCCTGTCATTGCCATCGGCAATTCTATGATCTGGAATACACCGATAATTTGTTTCACCCCAAACAGCAATGCAAAGCCATAAATTTCAGGGAGCAATATATATCTGAACTTATTCCATAAGCCTGCTCCGTCAATCGTCGCTGCCTCGTACATATCCTGATTGATTCCCTGCAAAGCTGCCAGATACATTATCGTTGTACTTCCGAAGGTCTGCCACGTAGATGCAATTATAAGCAACAAAATTGTAATCGATGGATTTTGCATCCATTCTGAAGCTGGCAAGCCTATCTGCGTAAGGAGCATATTAAGAACACCTGCATCTCCCGGCTGATAAAGTTGCTTCCATATCATATATACCGCAACCGCCGGAACAACCGTCGGCATATACAAGAATGTCTTGAAGACATTCTTGCAATGCACCAACTCATTAAGTAGTATAGCTGTTATTATTGGAAGGGGAAATCCGATTATCAATGACCAAAGCACATATTTTATCGTATTTAACAATGTTTTCAAAAAGGTGGAATTTGACAGGATTGATATGTAGTTGCCGAATCCAACAAATTCCCCGGCTTCATAGCCGTTCATTTTAAAAAAAGAGTAGAAGAATCCCGTTGCCATTGGTCTCAATATTATAAAATACAGCAACAAAAAGGTAGGGATAAAAAGTACCCAACCAAACAGAGCGCGCTTTACACTGTCAAGATTCTTTCGGTTATAAATAACCGTTTGCTTTTCACGCACACCTTTAAACATTATTATTCCTCCAATTCATTAAGGCTGTTATTCTGAAAATCATCATTCATCTTTTTAACAAGAGCTTTAATATCAACATTTTTATCTGTTAAAACAGACTGCAATCCAGAATCCAGAATAGCATAAAGTTCCTGACAAGCAACAGGCTCCTCCGCCCTAAGAAGAGCATCAGTATTTGTAACATAATTTTCAAAATTTTCTGCGGCAACGTTCATATATTTTTCACGCGTTTCTTTACGTTTGATGCTTCTTTCTTTGTCGCCTTCCCAAAGCTCAAACATTTCATAAGGAGCAATGACTTGTCCGGATTCCACCTTAGCTTCAAACTCTCTGTCCCATGCAGCTACAGTATCATCATTAAATTCAGGAGTTACTCCTCTAATCTTAAGCCAGTTGAACAATGCGTCGACCTGCTTTTCACTGTAATTTGCATTGAAGAGCCAGAAAGAACCACCCAAAAGTGTGTATCTTCCTTTAGGGCCCTCTGGAACAGCAGCCCAGCAAATGGAATCCTTATCCATTGAATATTTTGTGATAAGTGATTGCTCCAGTGGCATCGATATATACATCGCACCCTCATTTGCAGCAAAAAGTTTTTTGCACTCCTCATTATCAATAAGAGCATTGTCTGGCAAAGCATTGTACTTCCACTTAAGGTCATACACATATTGAAGTGCATCTATCATTTCAGGCGAATTAAATGTTGCTTTCCATTTTCCGCCCACCTTTTCTACAAAATCAACTCCGTATGACCAAGCAATCGGCATAAACAACCATCCGCCGCAATTATTCATTGTCTGCATAATAAAACCAGCTTTTCCTGTCTTTTCACGAATTATTTGTGCATACTCCGCAAGTTCTGTATAGGTCTTGGGATATTTAACGCTTCCATCCTCGTTTAAAAGTCCCGCTTGCTCAAATAATTCTTTATTTACACAAAGACCTAGCTTGTATGTACTCATCGGAACACAGAATATTTTACCGTCCTCGGTAGTTACCATATCCCTTAGTTGCGGATTGAGTGCGTTAAGATATCCTCGTTTTTCAAGTTCTTCGGTCAGTTCAAGAGCAAAACCCGATTCACTTACTTTATTGATTTCGGTAAACGGAAGACTCTGTATACCGGGCAGTTGATTTGCCACACCTCTTGTCATAAACGTTTTAAAAGAGGCATCACCATAATCAGGAACAATTTCCACATCAGGATATAATTTTTCAAATTCTTCTTTGAAAGCTTCAAAGCTTGTATATGCACTGTTCGTTTTATCAGGCCAGTTCCCGACTGTAATAGAAATTTGGGAATCATCCTTTCCGCCACAACCTGCAAGAAAAGCCATGATAGCAACCATCCCTCCACAGACGATTCTCTTTACTACTGCAAATTTTTTCATAATTTTCCTCATCCTTTCAAATTTTAATGCAGTTTACAATTTCAGCATAACAGATTTTTTTGCATTTTCAAGTAGCAATATTTTCTGGTGTTTCATATTTTTACTCTTTCAACCACATTATTTTAAATTTGTAGTTTTAAATATCTTTTTTGTGTCATTTTTTTCTTTACGGTTGACTTTTTTTTAAAAATAAGTAAAATAAATAACATAGGGTTGTGAAGAATCTTTCCAAGGAGTGATAATGTGAAAAGCAATTCCATGAACTTTTCCTTTAAGAAAGTATGTTTACTTTTTCTTATTCCTACAATCATCTTTTCTTTATTTTATTTTATCATTAGTTTTCACTATCAGAATAACTATGTTGAATTACTTCAGTCTACTTTTTACAACGAAATTCAAATATTCACTCAACAAACTGAAGAAAAATTTGAAAACATCATTCATGAAGCGAAAAATCTTGATGCGTATCCGCAGTTTATTGAAGCTATGAGTTCAATGGGGTCAATAGATTCTTCAAATGAAGTTATACCGATATTGAAAAGTTTTGTCGCTTCTCAAAGGTTAGTTCACAGTGCTGTTATTATTAACAGAAATAATCAGACCGTAACCACAAACGAAGGAAGTTTTTCATTAAATGATTATTTTAAGAATTTTAGAAAATATTCTGTTGATTATTGGAAGAATTTTTCCTCTCTTTATGATACTGTTCAGACTCTTCCTCCACAAGAATGGAACTTTTCAGATGATAATCCCTCTGTAATATCATTAATTATATCCCCTTGGAAAGGGGAATTTAATAGAACCCTTTTCGTTGTAAATATAAGCACAAAAGAAATTTTAAACAGTATCAACCATCAAATTTTAACCCAAAACACAAGTTTCTTCTTGTTGGACAATTATAACATGGAGCTTTTTGCCCCTAACAAATATGATGCAAGCCTTTTTTCCAATGTGAATGACCACATTACAAAAGATTTTTCTTATAAAAATGTGCTTGAAAAGGACATAAAAATCGATAAAGATAAATATATGCTACTGTTTTCTGAACAAACTAAAGCATCGTGGTATCATACATATATCGCAGCAATCCCTTATGACGATATTTACAACAAATTTCCTCCGTTTTCTGCTTATATAATTGCAATAGGGGTTCTTTTATGTCTCATATCACTTATATTTGCTTATTTTGAAGCAAGGCTTCTTTATAGACCCATTGCACAGCTTGAATCTATAGTTGAAAAAAATTTCATTAAGCAGGGAATAAATAAAAACACATTAGAGTCGATAGATAACGCTCTTAACGATTTATATGCAATTCAAAACGACTATAATACTGCACTCTCTATCTTAAAAGAAAAGCATCTTACAGATATTCTGATTAATGAAAATAATTCTATTTCATCGAACAACACAAAAGATATTTTTTTAGAAAATAAAATATCTTTTTCAAATCCATACTTTGTTACTATTGCTTTTAAGTTCCTATTTGAAAAGAACGTTTATGATACCCTTGATTCTAGTAATTCTACTCTTTTAAAAGATTTTTCGGAGGTTTTAAAAAATTTGTTTTCTCAAAGCTTTGACACATATCTTATCAAGGAACAAAAACCGAATCCTATACTTTATATTATTATTAATTCTTCTGATAACAACTTTCTCGATAAAGTCCAAAACATAGTTGACGAATTTGAAAACCCTTTCAAAACAGACAAAAAGCTTTTAACAATTTATCATGGAATAAGCGAAGTTTACTTAGGCTATGAAAATATATCTTTTTCTTTCAAAGAAGCCAAAAACCTTCTTAAAGAGGCAATGAATAAGGCAATCTCCAAGAAACAAAGCAATAATGATTTTGTGGAATTCACCCTTAACGATGAGCAATTACTAATAAATTATCTGATTTCTGGTCATATAGACAAAGCAGAACAATTTACATTCAGTTTTATAAAACATTTTAATGATGAATCTTTTGAGCCGGACAGGAACAGAATTTGTACAATTATCCTTTCAGCTATTTTTAGTATAATGCATCGCCTACAGATTCCATATAAGCATTCTCCTGATGAAGGCGAGGCAGATATAATTGTTAAAGCACTGCGGCTTTCCCAAAAAGACCTTTTGAACTATTTTGCAGAACTATTTTCTCTGATTAACGCACAATTTTCCACATACAACTCAAAGCTTAACATCATACATGTAATTGAATATATTTCGCAAAATTACACTTCTCCAAATTTATCGCTTGATATTCTCGCACAAAAATTCTCGACAAATTCAAGCTATTTGAGTAGACGTATCAAACAATATCTGAATATGAATTTTTCTGATTATCTTGCTAAAATAAGAATTGATAAAGCAAAAGAATTACTATCCTCTACTGATATGAATATAACACAAATATATGAATCAGTTGGATTCTACAGCAGAACGACCTTCTTGCGACTATTCCAAAAACTCGTAGGATTAACTCCAACAGAGTACAGAAACACAAACGATAATCAGTAATTTCCCTGCTAAATGTCAAAAGAATTTCTTACCGTAAATAGACCTCTTCGCTTCTCCAATATTCATATTGGAGAAGTTTTTTTTATTAATTCTCCAATATAGTTGTAAAATCATAGATTTTATCGTTTATAAGTAAACGGAGTTAATCTTGATAAAATTTTGAAAAACCAGGTGCCGCACATCTCAGTAGATGTTTTGAAAAATATCTAAATTTGACTTCTGCTGACTATATTATATCAACAAACTAAGCATTAAATATTCATTCAAATTATTAACTGTGGAAAACTTATATCATCGTAAGATTGGTCAATATTTCTTTTCAAAAAAATACTACACAGTTTTTCTTTTAATATCTCTTCATGCCAATCATCAGGGACCTGAAAAAGTCTGCAAAATTTATCTTGTTTACAATCTTCTGTTATTCCGAAGTGTTTTCTGCTTTTTTCTTACAAAGATATGTTGATTATATTCTTTTCTATTTTTTCCGCATATTTTATTGTCTTATATGCTCCTCCGCTTTTTTGCTTTATATAAGATATGATAAGGTCAGATTGATTTACCATTTCTCTGTTCCTTATTTGAATAGCCGCCTTATAATGTGCAAACGATGATTTTTCACATATATAAACTTCGTCATAAAATGAATCAAAGCTATCTTGGTTATTCTCATATTCAGCAGATGTATATGGTAAATATAAAACTAAAGAGCTATTGTCAGCGAACAATTCTTTTTTTGCTCTTCTGACACACGATGCAGCAAAAACATCAAACTCACCGTTTCTGCCAACAAGAAACTCAACATATTCTCTTGTTCTTATAATTTCTTTAATAATATCAACAACCCTATCTTCATATATGTAATGTTCTGAAAAATCCCGATGCCCGAAAAATGATACAGTAAAAACATTCATTTTTTTCACACCTCTTGTTTGTTAAAGGTTTTCTTCCGCTATACCTAAAATTATAACGGATTTTCTCCTTTAGGTCAATAATTTTTGCGGATATTTTCCTGTAATTCCACCACAGCTATAGGATATAATACTTACAGAGGTGATTTTATGGATGAAAAGGATTTTGCGTTAAGACTATCGGTGTTACGAACAAAAGCCGGAGTTTCTGCTCGTGATATGAGTTTATCTATCGGGCAGAATCAGGGTTATATCAATGACATTGAAAACGGCAAAGGAACACCTTCTCTTGCAGGTATATTCTATATTTGCGAGTATCTTAAAATTACTCCAAGTGAGTTCTTTGATTTATCTTCCAATAATCCAAGCAAATTAAAACCGTTAATTGAAAAGCTGAAACGACTTAATGACGAACAGCTTGACAGCATCACCAACATTGTAAACGACTTGGTTAAATTAAATGACTGAAACAAAAAAAGAACGCTATCCACAGTAAAAAACTGCGAATAGCGTTCTTTTGCAATCTATAATATAAAATTTTTACTTTTTTAATGGTCGCATTGTTACCATTCCATTTAATCCGTGCTTATCGACATATTCAAGTGCTGCTAACGGGTCAGTAAAAGTTAAGGCATTTTTAAATTCACGCACATATTGTCCCGTTTTCCCTACCATCATAGGAACATCTTTAAGCGTTGTAAACAGATATAATACAACATCCGCTTGTCCATACATCACAAGCACCCTCTCACGATAGAACTTCTTACAAATTATACCATAATTTTTCTTTTTCGACAAAATGTTTTTAACAAGCTATGAACAGTATATTTCAATCACTTTACATCCGTTGTCACCAACATTTAAATTATATAAAATCTTTTTGTATTTAGGAACATTTTATATATTCTTGCGTCGTT
>JAZQAB010000076.1:0-5539 GCA_045545055.1 Clostridia bacterium
CACAATATGATAATCGATGTTCCCGCATATCCATTATAACAGATGCTTTGAATTCTGGCGAGTACTTTCTTTGTTTTTGCCCTTTTTTGCTCATAAAAATATGCACCTCCAAAAGTGTCTAACTTTTGGGGTGCATATCAAAAAGGCACTCTGTTTTTATATAATTATTTGTTCTTAATAGTCGTGGGTAGCCGACGGGAAGTCTATTTAACAAATTTACATTTCCAACTCCCCGTACATGGTTTGTCGTCAATTCCATTTTACAAGATTTTTTCAATATGCTCTACTATTTTTTTAAATTTTTTAAAGCTCTATTGATTGGTTAGTCATTATCATCTTTCGACTTTTTTCAAGAGTTTTTACATATTTACTCTTGAAAAACCCCCGCTTTCATTGTATAATATAATTAAGGAAATATTTTTCAAATATATTCAAAGGAGAAATAGTATTATGAATTTTTTTGAAGAACTTGCAAGCTTTGACAGCGAGGTTTCTGCAGCATGCGGCAGGGAGCTTACACGTCAGCAGCACAACATTGAGCTTATTGCATCTGAGAACATTGTTTCTAAGGCTGTACTTTTAGCGGCAGGAACAGTTCTTACTAATAAATATGCAGAAGGCTACAGCGGAAAGCGTTATTACGGTGGCTGTATCCATGTGGACGAGGTTGAAACTATTGCCATTGAAAGAGCTAAAAAGCTCTTTGGTGCAGAGCATGCAAATGTTCAGCCCCACAGCGGTGCCAATGCCAATCTTGCCGTATTCTTTGCATTCCTTCAGCCGGGTGACACTGTTATGGGAATGAACCTTGCACACGGTGGTCATCTTTCACACGGTTCTCCCGTAAACATCAGCGGTAAGTATTTTAACATCGTTCCTTACGGAGTTGATGATGAAACAGGCATGATTGATTACGACAAGATGCGTGAAATCGCATTAGAGTGCAAGCCCAAGCTTATCGTAGCAGGTGCAAGTGCTTATTCCAGAACGATTGACTTTGCAAAATTCAGAGAGGTTGCAGATGAAGTGGGTGCTATACTTATGGTAGATATGGCACACATTGCAGGTCTTGTTGCCGCAGGTCTTCACCCCAGCCCCGTTCCCTATGCCGATGTTGTTACAACAACAACTCACAAGACTCTCAGAGGTCCTCGCGGCGGTCTTATCCTTTGCAAGGAGGAATATGCAAAGCAGATTGACAAGGCTGTATTCCCCGGCACACAGGGAGGTCCTTTGATGCACATTATTGCAGCAAAGGCAGTTGCGTTCGGTGAAGCTCTTACCGATGAGTTCAAGGAGTATCAGAAGCAGATTATAAAGAACGCCAAGGTTCTTTGCGAAGCACTTAAAGAAGAAGGCTTCAACGTAGTTTCTGACGATACGGACAACCATCTGATGCTTATTGACCTTTGCCCCTTCGATATTACCGGTAAGGAAATGGAAAAGCGTCTTGATGAAGTTCATATTACAGTTAATAAGAACGCAATTCCCAACGATAAGCAAAGTCCTTTTGTTACAAGCGGTATTCGTGTAGGTGCACCTGCCGTTACATCACGCGGTTTCAAGGAAGAAGAAATGAAGCTTATTGCTAAGTGGATGAAGCTTGTAGCAACTGATTTTGAAGCTAACAAAGAGCAAATTACAAAGGAAGTTATCGCACTTTGCGAAAAATATCCTATTTATGAATAAATGCTATATTGAAAAGGACGCCTGCTCAGGCGTTCTTTTTTTTGCCGTATAGGAAATTGCGAAATTTAATCGCGAGCAAAACTTGTTCATTTAAAATTTAGTCTGGACGCGACAAGGGTGAAGCGGCACGCTTCTTTTTTGGTTCTATAGGTTTTAAGAGTTTCCTCGCTTGGTACATTTTGGGGACAGTCCCCAAAATGTACCAAAAGATAGTTCAAAAGTCCTGCACTAAAGTAAAGTTTTAGATGTTACAACGCCCGTAGGGGCGACCCTGCGTGGTCGCCCGTTGCAAGCCCCCTGTTTAACGCCCGTAGGGGCGGATATTATCCGCCCGCGGACGACCGGGAATCCCTCCGGCAACCTTACGGTTGCCACCTCCCTTTAGGCAAGGGAGGCATTGTCGCCTCTACATATCAGTACAAAAATATAAAAAACGTATTTTTTCTCTTGTTTATGAAATAATAAATCTATATTATTAGTCATCTGCGAGGGAAAACATGTCACTTTACAAGCGTTATTACTTTCTTTTTATAATAGGTGGAATTGGTTATGCCTTAATTGAAATATTGGCAAGAGGGTACACCCACCCCAGTATGGCGATTGCAGGGGGACTAAGCCTTATCTCAATAGATTTCATAAACAGCAGGTTTTATCATAAATCCATATTTTTTAGAGGGCTATTATGTTCCCTTGCCATTACGGGGATTGAGCTTTTTATAGGAATATGGGTGAATCTGATTCTCCATATCGGAGTATGGAATTATTCAAAGGAGGCTTTCAACTTCATGGGGCAGATATGTCCACTCTATTCCTTGATTTGGTTTGGGATAAGCTTGGTTGTTATTTTGGGTATTGAAAGGTTAGCCAAAAAAGTAGAAAGCTGACAAAAATGGGGTTTGGGTAAAATCGTTGGAGTTTGAGCCAAAAAAATGCCACACGTCCCCAATCGGGGACGTGTGGCATTTTTTTACACCAACTGTTGGCAAAGATCCGTAGAATTAAGACGCATGAAACTGTGTTCACATCGGGCAATGGTGCGACGTGAGTGAAGCGTTACGCCTCTTTTTCATCATTCGCATGGAATTAAGCACTGCAATTATCATTACTCCTACATCGGCAAATATTGCCGCATACATATTGTCAAAGCCCGATATACTTAAAGCCATTACTCCAAACTTAATACCGAGCGACAATGCTATATTCTGCCTTACAATTTTCATGGTTTTTTTTGAAAGTGCCACGGCTTTACCTATAGCGGATAAGTCGTCATTCATTATTACAATATCTGCCGCTTCCACCGCCGCATCACTTCCCAATGCCCCCATGGCAAAGCCCACATCTACGCAGGAAAGAACGGGGGCATCATTTATGCCGTCCCCTACAAAGGCTGTTACGCCTTCCTCTTTCAACTGCAAAATCTTTTCTACCTTATCCTGCGGTAGAAGCTGTGCATACACTTCGTCAAATGCTACTTCTTTTCCTGCCTTTTGAGCCGCTTTTTCATTATCACCCGTCAGCATTACTGTGCGTTTAATTCCTGCCTTTTTCAAAGCTTGCAGGCTTTCAGAAGCATTTTCTTTGACCTTATCTTCCAGAAGAATAAGCCCTGCAAAGCTTTTATCATATGCTACATATACACTTGTTTCGCTATCGTCATTATATGGTATATGAATTTCATTATCAATCAGAAGCTGACGGTTTCCTGCAAGTACTTTTTTTCCGTCAAGCTCTGCCGAAATTCCCTTTCCGTGAATGGTAACTACATTTTTTATACGCTCTTTCTGAATTTCTTCTCCATATTCGTTAATTATGGAAAGTGCTATCGGGTGATTTGAAAAGCTTTCCGCATACGCTGTTATTTCCAGAAGCCTTTCTTCGCTGATATCAACCGGACATATTTTTGAAACGGAAAATTCTCCCTTCGTCACCGTTCCCGTTTTGTCAAAGGCGACAATCGAGGCTTTGGACAATGTTTCAATATACTCCGAGCCTTTTATAAGCACACCTTCTTTTGAAGCTGCACCGATTGCCCCGAAAAACGACAGCGGCACTGAAATCACCAATGCACACGGGCATGAAACTATAAGAAACACCAACGCACGCCTTAGCCAAACGAGGAAGCTTTGCCCGAATAGAAGAGGAGGGGCTATAGCCGTCATAAGTGCCGCAAAGAATACACAGGGGGTGTATTTACGGGAAAACTTTGTGATGAATTTTTCTGATTGCGATTTATAGAGTGACGAGGTTTCCACTAAATTAAGAATCTTTGCCACAGTACTTTCCGTATAGACACTTTCCGTCTTGATTTTTACGGGGCTTTGTATATTTATCATTCCGCCAAAAACTCTGTCGCCTGCTTTAAGCTCGCGGGGTATACTCTCTCCCGTAAGCGAGGAGGAATCAAAACAGCTCTCTCCCTCCTCAATAATTCCGTCCAGTGCTACCTTTTCACCGGAGATAACAAGGATTGTCTCGCCCTTTAAAACTTCTTCGGGAACAACTTTCATTTCCTTCCCATCTCTTATAA
This sequence comes from Clostridia bacterium, assembly GCA_045545055.1. Lineage (GTDB taxonomy): Bacteria > Bacillota > Clostridia > UMGS1883 > UMGS1883 > UMGS1883. The sequence continues at coordinate 4,217 of JAZQAB010000076.1, forward strand.
CAGTAGCAAAATCTGCTTTCAGCTTCATCAGCTCTTTTATGGAATTACGGCTTTTTCCGACTGCCACACTTTGAAAAAGCTCACCCAACTGATAAAGCGTCATAACCATTGCGGCTTCAGAAAATTCATGCAGTATAAGTGCCCCTACCGTTGCCACGGACATAAGTATTTCTTCGTCAAAAAGCTGTCTTGAAAATATTTTTCTTATACCGGAGCAAAGCACCTCAAAACCCGAAATCACATAAGCGGCACAAAACAGCGAAATTTGAACGCTCTCATTTTTTATGAAAAGTGCGGAAATCAAAATTACTGCTGCCGATATAAGTATTTTATATAGATTTTTTCTCTGCCTTCTTGTCATATTATCCTCAGTTCAAAATTACGCTCGGTTTTTCTTCCTGCCTTTATAATTTCTTTTTCAATACGCCCAAATTCGGCTTCGTCAGCTTCAACGGTAAGTGTCTCTGTAATAAAATTAAGCATGGCACTTTTTACACCGTCAATTTTTTTAATCGCATCCTCAATTTTTCCTGCACACACTGCACAGTCAATCTCCGAAACCTCATATTTTTTAATCATTTTTATCGTCCTTTCTTTCTTCAATAAGGTGGTCAAAGCCCTGACCTATAATACTTCTCACGTGGTCATCTGCAAGAAAGTAAAAAATGGTTTTTCCCTCTCTGCGACAGTCCACAAGCTTATTATTTTTAAGCACCCTTAACTGATGGGATATTGCACTCTGAGCCATACCCAAAAGCTCTGCAATGGCACAAACACAAAGCTCCGATTCAAAAAGAGAAAACAGAATTTTCATTCTCGTTGTATCACCGAAAACCTTGAATAAATCTGCCAAATCACAAAGCAGTTCGTCAGTGGGAAGCTCATGACGTACCATTTTCAACAAATCCTCATGATTATGCTCATGCATATATGCCCCTCCATTCATATGTTTGTATATTCATATGATAGCACAGTCATATGTTTTTGTCAAGAAAAAAAAGCGTGACGCTTCACCCTTGTCGCATCCGGACTAAATTTTAAACGAACAAGTTTTGCTCGCGATTAAATAACGCATTTTGGAATACGAAAAAAAATTCTCATTTGGGGGACTGTCCCCAAAGTAACAATTTTTACATTGTTTATTTATTTTTTCCGTATAACATTATATAGGCGAGTGAAAAGAAACACAAAACTATTCCCGATGCACCGTATATTACGGCAGTTTTTAAAGACATATCAATCTGCGGAATAATCACCGAAAAATTAAACGCACCGTGAAACAGCACTGCGGTCTTTAGGCTTTGCGTTTTATAATACAATACA
>JAZQAB010000077.1:0-11365 GCA_045545055.1 Clostridia bacterium
TCACTTAGAATTCTTGCGTGCCTTGCCATATTATCACCACCGAGTTAATAGTACCACCTTTTTATAAAAAAGTCAAGAGAAATGCGACATAATGGGGACAGTCCCCAATATGTCGCAAAAATTTGTTGCCTGACGTATTGACAAATACTGTTTTGCGTTATATAATGTAAATAGAAAAAGGCAGGACCTCAAACGGTTATGCCAAAACTAAGTTATTTTATAAAATAACCGCACTTTTAGCAGGGGGCGGTTATTTTACGTCTATCGTAAATGTTATAAGCAACACAATTGTCAGAAATAATATTCTTAATATGTATCGAATAACAACCACCTCCTTTCGGAGCGTGGCATAACCGCCGGTGATCAACCACCGTTAAGAGGTCTTACCTTGTGCCTTATTATATAACATTTTGTCAAAAAAGTCAACTTCGGTTGGCTTTTCTTTTTTTGAAAGGTTGGAAAAATGCGACATAATGGGGACTGTCCCCAATGTGTCGCAAAAATTCGTTGCCTGACGTATTGACAAATGCTGTTTTGCGTTATATAATGTAAATAGAAAAAGGCAAGACCTCAAACGGTTATGCCTCAGAACGAAATCATATTAGAATGACCGAACTTTGGCGAGGGCGGTCATTCTGCTTTTATAGCAAATGTTATAAGTAACACAATTGTCAGAAATAATATTCTTAATATGTATCGAATAACAACCACCTCCTTTCGGAGCGTGGCATAACCGCCGGTGAATTTCACCGTTAAGAGGTCTTACCTTGTGCCTTATTATACAACATTTTGTCCAAAAAGTCAACTTCGGTTGGCTTTTCTTTTTTTGAAAGACTGAGAAATGCGGCATAATGGGGACTGTCCCCAATGTGTTACAATTTGTTCATCAAATCTGTTTTGAAATGGCTAATCCGTTCAGTGGTTCAACAGCGGCAGGAGCAAGCCCCTGCCCTACACTTTTTTGAAAGGCTGAGAAATGCGACATAATAGGGACTGTCCCCAATGTGTCGCAAAAATTTGTTGTCTGACGTATTGACAAACGCTGTTTTACGTTATATAATGTAAATAGAAAAAGATAGGCAACCAATAGACGGTTGACCAAAGTGTTTAGAAAAGAACTAACTACATTTGGCGATGGCGGTTAGTTCTTTTTGTTTATTTCGAAACAAAGACCGATGATTGCAACGATTAATAATCCAAATTGGATTAGATTTTCATATGTAACCATGGCATTCCCCCTTTCCGAGGGAAAAGAAGCAAAACCCTCTATGATGATAAAGGGTCAACCGCCTAACGTCTACAAATTGGATAAAACTCAACGTGGTTGCCTATCCGCAGAGTATTATATCACGTTTGCTGATACTTGTCAACAGTTGTGAGAAATGTGACAAAAAGGGGACAGTCCCCAATGTGTCGCAAGAGGATCAAGATGAAGCCCTCCTCTATGAGAGCGAAAAAAAGAACAGCCCCTTTCGGGACTGTCCTTTTTTAATTGACTATTAATTTTATAAGAGTCAAAGATTAGTTATTAGCCTGAGCAACTGTATAATTAAAAGTTGCAACATTGCTATTTGCATAACCATTCATGGAAGCAAATGCCTTGATTGTAGTTGCTGCTGCTACAGGAATTGAAACAGTAGTTGTAGCTGTCTGTACTGTGTTGCTTGTTGTGGGATCTGAACCATCAACTGTATAGTTGATAGTTGCACCCTGTGCTACAGAAAGAATAACGTTTCCTCCACCAATTGCAAGCTCTGTTCCGTTTCCGGGAGTAGCTACAGGAGCATTAAGCTGAACTGTGTTTGCAGCATTAGTCTTGTAAACAACAACTTCTACAAGCTTGTCATCATAGAATCTTACGAATACTTCTACGTTGAACTCTGAATCGTTCTTACCCTTTGAGAAGAGAGAAGAACCTGCAGACTTTCTTACTACATCAGGATTCTTTGCGTTATCTGTGTAGTCAACAAGTGTGTAGTTTGCAGTATCTCTTGTGGGGATACCAACATTTGCGAAATACTTAGCATCATCAGTAGTTGTATTATCATCATCATCGATAGCATCATTGTGTACACTGTTTGTTACAGCTGTATCAAGATACATAAGGTTATTTTCGAACTTAACGAGCCCTGCTGCTGTGTTGTAGATATCGTCTGCGGGGATACCTGCCACTGCATTGGGTGTAAGCTTAGTCTGTGCATCTCTGTCATAGAGAAGCTGGAAGTCTTCAACAACGCCTTCTGCGTTTGCAGCAGAAACAAGGATTACGTCACCGATACCGATGTTCATGGGATCCTGAGACCAATCATAAGTGTCATCTTCGTTGTAGATGATGTAGGTAACTTCCTTACCACCCTGAAGACCTGTGATCTGCATAGCTGTTTCATCATTGTAAGTTCTCTTAGCATAGTCAGAAACAATAACTGCTGCAGCATCCTGAGCAACGCTGATTGCAAGGTCGAAACCAAGAACTACGCGGCTAATAGACTTAGTAGAGATATCCATACCCTTTACTACATAACCGTCTTCACCATCAGCGAAGAAGTCAGCGGGCTTACCAACTTTAATCTTATCAATGTCTACTACTGTAGCACCGATAGCTTCGTCAACTGCGAATACAACAGTATTTTCTTCCATTGATACGTCGCCGATTGACATAGAATATTCATCATATTCCTTATTGTTTGCTGTTGCACCTGTAGCAGAACCGTCAAGGTCAGTAAATCTTGAAACCTTACCGTTCTTAACAGTTACCTTGTAAAGGAGAGCATCAGCATTTGCATTAAGGTTTGCAGCTGTTGCTTCGTAGGTTGCTGTCTGACCACGCTGTGTAAGCTTAGTCTTAAGGTAATCGTAAACGTCCTTGTCAGCGTCACCTGTGTTGTACTGACCCTGAACGTCTGTTACGCCCTTAATCTTAGCAGATGTGTTGAGTTCGTATTCAGCTACAGAACCATCTGCAAGAACCATCTGTACAACGTAACCACCGCTGATACCTGTGCTCTGGTCAACTGCAACTACAAGACCGTAGTTACCAGCTGCAACGGAATCTGTTTCGCTCCATGCAACCTGACCGTCTACGTTAAGGAAGAAGATACCTTCTTCGTCAGCAAGACCTGCATATGTCTTACCAGCACCAAGAGCTGCCTTTGAAAGCTCGTATGTCTCGCCTGCGATGTCCATATCATCAGTTGAGTAGGATTCTACTGCACCTGTGATTGTAGCAGATGAAACGTAAAGAACATCAAGACCCTTTGCGATTTCTACAGCAGATACTGTGTCGTTAGCTGCAAGAGCTGCAACATCAGCAAGAGCACCGTCCTTGTAAACGATTACAAGTTCGTCTTCGTCTTCTGCATCGATATCATCAAGGTTTCCTGTGTATGTCTCAAACATATAGAGACCGTCTTCAACTTCAACAGTTTCGATAACTGATTCGTCATCATAAGCTGTTACAAGGATTGTATCGATAAGACTGTCGTTGTCATTGCTAACAAGTTCAATCTTACCACCAGCTGTGCTAACAAGACCAGCAAGGTCAGCTGTTGATGTTGCAGATGAATAAGCACCCTTGTACTCATTGTTTACATAAACGTCAACGTTTGCCTTGTCAAGCTCAACGTCGATCATTCTTGTTGCACCAACTTCTCTGTAGTAGATGATTCCGGGAGTGTTGTACTTCACAGCATCATCAGCACTTTCGATAAGCTGAGTAGCACTCATTTCGATGATTTCGTTATCATTGTCTTCAACGATAGCGTATACCATCTTGTTTCCTGTTGCAGGATCTTCTTCAAAACCGATATAAGCGATTACTGCCTTACCAAGGAATTCATTAGCATCTACAAGGCTGCAATCTACAGCACCTGTTCTGCCAGTATATTTCGCATCTTCACCCTTATCGTTGTAGTACTTGTAGCTACCTGCGATGTTCATCTTAGGTGTAGCTTCGGGATCGTATGTGCCACCTGCGATTGCAGAGAGAGGAGTATCTGTTACAATACCTTCCCACTTACGAACTTCAAGGTACTTAGAAAGGATTGTGTCAGTTGTCTTACCATACTTGTCTCCGTCAGAACCTGTAGACCAAGAAGTCTGATCCATAAGGCGAACTTCGAGAGAGTTGTAAACGAGAACTGCGATAGTTCCTCTTGCAGCAGCGTCGCCTACCTTACCGTTAGCATTCTTTGTGATGCCTTCAGAAGAAGCAATTGCAAGGTAACCTGTGGGGTAACCACCCTTTGCCTGTGCAGCAAGCTCATAACCAAGAGCGGAAACAAGCATCTTAACTGCCTGCTCGTAAGTAACCTGATCCTCGGGACCGTAGTTACCATCACCATAACCGTTGATGATCTGCTGTGCCTGAGCTACGTTAATGTAGCCTGATGCCCAGTGATCAGCTGCAACGTCGTTAAATACTGTTGTGCCCATGCTTGACTGTGCCTGATCTTCATAACCGAGTGTACGGCAGATGATAGCAGCCATCTGAGCTCTTGTAACAGTTTCGTCGGGCTTGAATGTACCATCTTCAAAACCTGTGAGAATGTTAAGGTTTGAAAGGATACCAACAGCCTCAGCAACTTTTGTTCCAGCAGTTACATCTGAATATGCAGCCATGGATGTAAGACCCATGCTGAGAATCATAGCAAATGCAAGAACAACTGCGAGTGTCTTCTTGAGATTTCTCATAATCTCTTCCTCCTATAAAATTAAAAATTTTTTTGAGTGGGGAATTCCCCCTTTACTCTATTGCGATTATAGCACCCATTTTGTGAGACGTCAATAGGTTTTTTGCAGATGTAATGAAACTGTAATGTTACTGTCGCAATTTGTAACATAAGTGACAATTTACGACAGTAACATTACAGTTTCAAATGCGGAGTGCGGAGTGTGGAATGCGGAATGATGGTGCAAACTCGGTAATCCGAGTTTGTTCTTATTATATATAAGGTAGGTAGTGAGGGAAAGTTGCAATCCCACACGTGGGGACGGTCCTGTTTTGATTTATTCATTTCGAATTTTCTATTCGGGGGTTGACTTTTGGTGGTTAGACATATATAAGCGACACATTGGGGACTGTCCCCAATGTGTCGCGAAAATTTGTTGCCTGACGTATTGACAAACGCTGTTTTGCGTTATATAATGTAAATAGAAAAAGGCAAGACCTCAAACGGTTATGCCATTAGAAGACTAATTTTTTAGATAGCCGTCCTTGGCAGAGGGCGGTTATTTTTTTTATGGAAATTACTAAAAGCGAAAAACAACCAAAGAATTAAGGATTGGGGACGATGCCTCCAATCCTTAATTCTTTTATTCGCATATTTTTGACAGGTTTTCCCAGTCTATATCTTTCTCATCAATGAAGCCACTTTGTTCCGCTTCCTCTATTTGCTTTGCCTCTTCCGCAGTAACTTTTGTAAAATCAGGATCCCACGCAAGGACAAGCTTTTTTATAAACTCAAATGCGAAGCTTTTTTCAGAATCAGGCAACATTTCCATCATTCGAGCCGCATTAGCAACAATCTCAGACATTGTATCTCCTCCTCACTTATATATATCCCCACGATTACCTATATCTATAATATATAATATTTCAAGCTTGTTTTCCTCTACGTGCTTGAAGATTATACGCCATGAACCCACACGCAACCTTTTGCGAGCATCGTCATATCCCTTAAGAAGCTTTATATCACCTTCCGGCGGAATATGAAGCAATCCATCTATGGCGTTCCTTATACGTGTTACAGAATTTTTATCTAACTTACTTAGGAACCGCAATGCATTTTTTGAATATTTAATAACCACAGCATTTCCCCCAAGAGAAAATCTTTTATACTATTATTATATAATGGCATTTTGATTTTGTCAAGGGTAGCCGACGGTATTATAACCCTTCCATCACTATGTGACACCTTCCCTGCAAAGGGAGGCAAGAAAAGTGGGAAATTGTGGGGTGATACGGACGACCAATGGTCGCCCCTACAGGATTTGTTTTCTCATATATAAATAGGAAGAAAGTCGGGAGGAAAAGGGAAATTGTAGGGCTGGGGCTTGCTCCTGCCGTTGGTCGGGGGTTTCCCACATTGGGGACAGTCCCCAATGTCGGTAGCCATAGGCTGACGACGGACAGTCGGGGACGCCTGTCCCTACAAGACAAAGAAGGCAGAGTACAGGGTGCGGAATTTTTGTGTCTTGGGGTTGACTTTTGGTGGTTAGACACATATAAGCGACACATTGGGGACTGTCCCCAATGTGTCGCAACGTGTCCAAGGTTGGTTTTTATTGCACCTTTTTATTTTGCACTTTCTAAAAGCTCCGTAAGTTCTTCCTTTGTATAGTCGTATACATTGTCGCAGAAGTGGCAGGTAATCTGTGCTTTGCCGTCTTCTTCAATAATTTTACTTAGTTCCTCCTGTCCTATGCTGATAAGGGCACGGTCGGTGCGTTCACGTGAGCAATCGCACTTATACATAGTGGGAACGTTGTCGAAAAACTCTATTTCGTAATCGCTTAAAAGCTGTTTTACAATATCTTCGGGCTTCTTCCCTTCGCTAAGCATCTCAGTTACGGAAGATATTGAAGCGACTGTCTTTTCCACGTTATCAATATCCTCATCATATGCTCCGGGAAGAACCTGCAATATAAATCCGCCTGCCGCCTTGATAGTATAGTCCACATCAACAAGAACGCCTAATGCCACTGCTGTTGGAATTTGCTCGCTGGTGGCGTAGTATTTCGTCAAATCCTCGGCAATTTCTCCATTTACCAAGGGCACCTGACCAACATAAGGCTCTTTCAGACCCAAGTCACGGATTACGCTTAAAAACCCGTCACTGCCTACGGCTCCGCCTACGTCAAGCTTTCCTTTTTCGTTGAGCGGTAAATCAACCAAGGGATTGTCTACATAGCCCTTAACATTTGCTTTTCCGTCACCCACGGCAACCACTCTGCCGATGGGTCCTCCACCCGAAAGCTGAACGGTAATGCTGTCGTCACTGCTTTTGAGCATACTTCCCATAATTGCCGCTGCCGTGAGTGCCCTTCCGAGAGCCGCCGCCGCAGTGGGGGACATTTTGTGAATTTCCTGTGCACGGTTACAAAGCTCCGTTGTATCTGCCGCAACAACACGGATAGCACCATTTGAGGTTATTGCATTTACTATATAATCAGCCATTTTCTTTCCTCCTAAGAAAAATTTTTAAAAGAGTGGTTTTACCCTTTATCAATCCCAAAAAAGTTTTTGTGTGACAACAGTTGTGAATGGCTCCGCGGAGCCACGGGGGCATATGTGCTTTTGCAACCAAAAGCACTAAAAGTTCCGGGGTTCCGATTCCCCGGACCCCAAAACGGTCCTATCGGGCTAAGAAATATCCTTACCTAAGCTTTTAGGTAGTGAGTTTTGTTTTGAGAAATATTCCGTTTTTGTGTCACCGTCCTTACAAGTGATACCCAATCACTGTAGGACTAAAAAACGCTCGCCTGCAGCGGAAAATGATGCGAGCGATTTTTTGCCAGTCAACGAAACCTTTCTCAAAACCTTACTGTGTCGCTCATTTTAAAATAAACTAAACAAGGGTTACGCCGTTATGGCATAACCCTTGTGAATCGGCAAAACTAAAATTACTTAAGTTCAACCTTTGCGCCAACTTCTTCAAGCTGAGCCTTAATCTTTTCAGCATCTTCCTTAGAAGCACCTTCTTTAAGAGTTGTGGGAGCACCATCAACTGCTTCCTTAGCTTCCTTAAGTCCAAGGCCTGTGATTTCACGAACAACCTTGATAACCTTAATCTTTTCAGCACCTGCTTCTGCAAGTACAACGTCGAATTCAGTCTTTTCAGCACCTGCTGCTGCACCACTGTCGCCTGCTGCTGCTACCATAGCAACGGGAGCTGCTGCACTTACACCGAATTCTTCCTCCATAGCCTTTACAAGCTCAGCTACTTCGAGGAGCTTGAGTTCTTTAATTTCAGCAATAATTGTTTCAATCTTACTCATTTTTACTTACCTCCTATAATAAGTTAAATAATTTTTATTCTTCTGTGGGAGCTGCTTCTGTAGCTGCTTCCTCTGCTGCAGGAGCATCTGTAGCTTCTGCTACTGCTTCTGCGGGAGCTTCCTGAGTTTCTTCTGCAGGAGCTTGTTCTTTTTCTACCTTAATGTCAGCGGGCTCTACGCCGTTATCAACCAATGCCTGCAATGTACGTGCAAGATTGCTGATAGGAGCGTTGAGGCTGCCGAGCAATTTGGCAAGAAGAGTTTCACGGTTGGGTGTAGCTGCAAGCTTCTTAACTTCGTCAAGAGCGAGTACCTTACCATCCAAGAAACCTGCCTTGATTTCGAGCTGCTCGTGTGTCTTTGCAAAATCTGCAATAACCTTAGCGGGAGTAACCTCGTCTGTCATGCTGATAGCGAGTGATGTAGGTCCGTTAAGGATAGGATCGAGCTCGTCAAAGCCAACTTCCTTCGCTGCAAAGCGTGTAAGAGTATTCTTAATAACCTTGTACTCTACGCCTGCTTCACGAAGCTTGTTACGAAGCTGAGTATCCTCCTCAACAGTAAGTCCGCAGTAATCAACGAAAACGCCGGAAACTGCTGTCTTAAACTGCTCTGTCATAGCGGCTACTATCTGCTTCTTTTCTTCGAGAACTTTCTGACTAGGCATGTTTTCACCTCACAAATAATAATGAAAAAGGGATTCTTCGCCCATAGACGCAAAGAATCCCGAAATTTTTTAGGAATACTTCCTCGGCAGGACTTACCTTTATGCCTGCTGTCTATGGAACCAACAGTGCTATTATACACCGCTTGTTAACTTTTGTCAAGCACTAATTTTAAAATTAGTTAAGCTTTGAAGCATTGATCTTGATGCCGGGGCCCATTGTGCTTGCTACTGCAACGCTCTTAATGTACTGACCCTTAGCTGTTGCGGGCTTCGCCTTGAGAATAGCTGACATAAGAACATCAAAGTTCTCCTGAAGCTTTTCAGGTCCGAAGGAAGCCTTACCGATGGGGCAGTGAATGATATTTGTCTTATCAAGACGGTACTCAATCTTACCTGCTTTAACATCGTTTACAGCCTTAGCAACGTCCATGCTTACTGTACCTGCCTTGGGGTTGGGCATAAGGCCCTTAGGTCCAAGGATTCTTGCGATACGTCCGATTACGCCCATCATGTCAGGTGTAGCGATTACAACGTCGAAATCGAGCCAGTTTTCTTTCTGAATCTTTTCAACGTATTCTTCAGCACCTACATATTCAGCACCTGCTGCCTGAGCCTCGTTTGCTTTTTCGCCCTTAGCGAAAACAAGAACTCTAACCTTCTTACCTGTACCGTTGGGAAGAACTACAGCACCTCTAACCTGCTGGTCTGCGTGACGTGAGTCAACGCCGAGCTTTGCATGGAATTCGATTGTTTCATCGAACTTAGCACTGGCGGTCTTAACAACAAGGGCAAGAGCTTCGGCAGGATCATACTGCTTGCCGGCCTCAATAAGCTGTGCACCGGCTACATATTTCTTACCATGTTTCATTACTGTTAACCTCCTTGTGGTTCATCGGGAATTACCCCTCCCACATTACTCTTAGATTATTCTTCTACTGTTACGCCCATGCTTCTTGCTGTACCTGCGATCATGCTCATTGCAGCTTCTAAGCTTGCAGCATTGAGATCGGGCTTTTTAAGTTCCGCAATCTGCTGAAGATCTGCCTTTGAAAGCTGAGCAACCTTCGTCTTGTTAGGTACACCACTACCGCTCTCGATCTTGCACGCCTTCTTAATGAGGACTGCAGCCGGGGGAGTCTTAGTGATGAAGCTGAAGGATCTGTCCGCATAAACGGTAATTACAACGGGGATGATTAATCCTGCGTCTTTAGCTGTTCTCTCGTTAAATTCTTTTGTGAACTGCACGATATTAACACCGTGCTGACCGAGAGCCGGACCTACCGGAGGAGCCGGTGTAGCCTTACCTGCGGGGATTTGCAACTTGATATAACCTGCGATTTTCTGAGCCATGGTTTGCACCTCCTTGAAAAAAATGTGGTGATAACGAACGCTCTTTGAGCGTCCTCCCATCTATAACAAGCCTTGCGGCTTATTAACTAATTACTCCAGCGGTTCAATCTGGTAGAAATCAAATTCTACCTGCATTTCTCTGCCGCCGAACATTGTAACCATAACGCTAACTTTACGTTTTTCGTTATTGATTTCCAATACTTCGCCCATAAAGCCTTCCATACTGCCGTCTGTGATACGAACTGTATCGCCTACGTCTATGCCAAGGTCAACCACTGCGGTTTCAACACCGAGACGCTCAACCTCTGCTTCCGAAAGGGGAACAGGCTTACTTCCCGGTCCTACAAATCCCGTACAACCACGGGTATTGCGAACCACGTACCAACTTTCGTCGGTCATTTTCATTTTTATAAATACATATCCGGGATAAATCTTCCTGGTGACGGTTTTCTTTTCGCCCTTATCGTTTTCCTCTATTGCTTCCTCAACGGGAATGCACACATCACCGATAAGTTCACCCAGGCCGCGGTTTTCAACAGTTTTTTCGATACTGTCCTTTACCTTGTTTTCGTATCCTGAATAAGTATGAGCAACATACCACTTAAATTCAGCACTCATAATACACCGGGCAATGTGCCCTTCCTCCTTCTTAATTATTTAGCGAGAACAAACTTAGCCAAATAAGCAAAGAGTGTATCAAGACCGAAAATAATAAGTCCGATAATAACCAAAGCTGCAATTACAAGCACTGTATTATTTAAAAGCTGCTTCTTTGTAGGCCAAACAACTTTCTTAAATTCAGCCTTCGTGGACTTAAGTGATCTGCCTATACGACGGAAAAATCCTACCTTTTTTACATTTTCACTCATTAAGTTCACCTTCTATTACTTAGATTCTTTATGCGCGGTGTGCTTGCGGCAGAAAGGACAATACTTGTTCATTTCGAGTCTGTCGGGGTTGTTCTTCTTATTCTTTACAGTATTGTAATTACGCTGCTTGCACTCTGTGCATGCCAAAGTTATTTTAACTCTCATAATTGCGCCTCCAATGTAAGATTTACCTCAATTTTTATGCACGTAAAAAAAGCCCTGCATAGCGAGGTAAGAATAATATACCACAATGCGTTTTTTTTGTCAACATATTTTTTGGCGAATTTTTTATTTTTTTATGATGTTACTATATATAAGGTAGAAATTCTTTTGTATATACAAAATAGGAGGACTAATAGCTGTTCCCACCAAACAAAAAACACACTCTGTTGAGTGTGTTTTTTGTTTGGTGGGAACAATAGGGCTCGAACCTATGACCCTCTGCTTGTAAGGCAGATGCTCTCCCAGCTGAGCTATGCTCCCA
>JAZQAB010000078.1:0-5171 GCA_045545055.1 Clostridia bacterium
AAAATCACAAGCTATTTACGTGAAAGAAGCATTTATGTCCGTGACGTGGCAATTGACTATGACAGGGAAAACGAGCTTCGTAAGTATACTCTTACGGTAGAGCTTCCCATATATGCCGTAGAAGAAGATGTAATAACAGACATCGGATATAACGTATCAATCAAAACAAGCGTATGATAAAAAATGGCGGTTCTTTCAAAAGAATCGTCATTTTCTTTTTTTGACTACTTGACAATATGTCTTTGGATAAAGTAAAATTAAGTATATCGACAATGCAAGGGAGACTGAGTGTTATGAAACCTATAAAATTTAAAGGTGTTTACAAGGATTACATATGGGGCGGCAATAAGATGCGTAGCAAGTACAGCGTAAAGACGGATATGGACGTTGTAGCCGAAAGCTGGGTGCTGAGCTGCCATAAGGACGGAATGAGTGTTATATCAGGCGGAGAATATGACGGTATGGCACTTGATAAATTCATTGCGGAAAAACCCTCTGTGTTGGGGACTGACTGCAAATGGAAAGAGCTGCCCATTTTAATTAAATTTATTGATGCTGCCGACAATCTCAGCGTTCAGGTACATCCTGACAACGAGCAGGCAAAGGCATGGGAAAATCAGAACGGAAAAACAGAAATGTGGTATGTAATCGAGGCAGATAAAAATGCTAAAATCACATACGGCGTCAAAGAAAATATTACAAGTGAAAAGCTTGGTGAAGCGATTAAGAATAATACTGTGGAAAGCCTTCTCAATACCGTTCCCTCCAAAAAGGGCGACGTATTTTTTGTAGAGGCAGGCACAATTCATGCAATCGGTGCAGGAAATCTTATTGCGGAAATTCAGCAAAATTCCAATGTTACATACCGCCTGTATGATTATGACAGACGTGGAAAGGACGGAAAGCCCCGTGAGCTTCATATTGAAAAGGGCGTAAAGTGTTCAAAAACAGAAGTCATTTCCTCCCGAAAGATACCCACATGCAGTGACGGCACACGCATGGTCGGAAGCTGCGAATATTTCCTGGTAAAGGAGCTTAAATTATCCGGTAGGGAGCATAAGCTTTATTGCAGTGAGAAAAGCTATCAGGCTTTAATTTTCCCCGATTCTGGAGGAACGATTTTCTACGGAAATGAAGAAATGAGCGTTTCTGCAGGGGAAGCGGTATTTATCCCTGCAGGGCTTGGAGAATACAGTGTAAAGGGAAGCGGAACTCTCCTTATTGCAAGCAATCCTCCACGGTATTTTGTAGGAATAGACTTAGGCGGTACAAATATTGCGGCGGCAGTCGTGGACGAATATGGCGTGATTTACGGAAGGTCAAAGAGGAAAACCAATGCTCCGCGTCCGTATAATGAAATTTTAGATGATATGGCACTGTGTGCAAGGGAAGCCGCAGAGGAAAGCGGAATCAGCTTTGATGACATTAAAAATGTGGGAATCGGCTGTCCCGGTGCTATTGATAAGCAAACCCAAACTATTGAATTTTCAAACAATCTTGATTTTTATAACGTTCCGGCTGTAGAATATATGGAAAAGGCACTTGGTAAAAAGGTTTATATTGAAAATGATGCAAATGCTGCAGCGTGGGGAGAATTTCTTGCAGGAAGCGGCAAAAAGTGTGACAGTATGATTATGGTTACCTTAGGCACAGGAGTAGGAAGCGGAATCATAATTGACGGCAAGCTCTTTGGCGGTGCTTACGGCAAGGGAGCCGAGCTTGGTCACATGTCATTTATAAAGAACGGAGAAAAGTGCACCTGCGGAAAAAGAGGCTGCTTTGAAGCGTATGCTTCTGCAACGGCACTTGTGCGAATGACCAAGAAAGCCATGAAGGAAAATCCCGACAGTGAAATGTGGAAGGTATGCAAAGGAAAGCTTTCAAATGCTGACGGCAGGACGGCATTTAGTGCAAAGGATGCAGCGGCAAAGGGTGTTGTAAAGGAATACTTAGACAATCTTACGGACGGTATAATCAGCATAGTAAATATGTTCCAGCCCAATATTATATGTATTGGCGGCGGTGTCAGCAATGCCGGTAAGAAAATTCTTGCTCCTATAGCAAAGGGTATAGAAAAATATTCCTTCGCTCGCTTCGGGGCAAAACAGACGGTGGCAGAGCTTGCAACCCTTGGAAATGATGCAGGTATTATCGGTGCGGCACTTCTTTGGAAAAACGAAGAAAAAGCACCTGAAAAGGCTTGACAATATTTTCATGAAAAGGTATAATAGATATGATTGTTAAATTGTGGGATTTTGTACCCTTTTTTAGGAAAGGAAAGTCCGCAGAACAACAAAAAATTTAAGAAAAGGGGAAAAAGTATGAAGACACAGAAAATCTTATCGTTGATTTTGGCGATAGCTCTGGTTTTCAGCGTTGGATGCGTATCGGCTTTTGCTGAGACTGCTAAACCTTTGGTGTTCGACACAGATACAGTTCTTGACTTATCTGTCGAAGGTTCGTTTGAAGCAGACGGTGAAGACGGTGCGATCCGTGCTGAAAACGGTGCTAAGCTTACAATCAACGGTACGGACGAGACCATTGTTACAGCTAAGTATGTAAAAGAGTATACAATGGCAGTCTGGGCAAAGGATTCAGGTACAGTAGTTACTATCAACGGCGGTTACTACACAAACGAAAGAGATCCGAATAAAGAGGATCAGGCAGACCTTATCTATGCCAGCCTTGATGCAGACATCGTAATCAACGGTGGTACATTTAAGTGTGTTACTCCCAAGTGGACACTTAACTGCAAGGATAACTCAAACGGTACTATCACCGTAAAGGGTGGTAAGTTCTATCAGTTTAATCCTGCAGAAGCACAGGTAGGTGAAGGCGAAATCGTTGTTCCCGCAGGCTATAGTGTAGTTGAGGGTGCAGACGGTTGGTATGAAGTTGTCAGCAATGCTAAGGTGTTCAGCACAAATGGAACGCTTGATTTAACTGAGACCGGTTCATTTGAAGCGGACGGTGAAGACGGTGCGATCCGTGCCGAAAACGGTGCAAAGCTTACAATCAGTGGAGAAGGCACTGTTACAGCTACATATGTAACAGAGTATACAATGGCAGTTTGGGCAAAAGATCAAGGTACAGAAGTTACTATCGACGGTGGTTACTACACAAACGAAGGAGATCCGAATAAAAAGGATCAGGCAGACCTTATCTATGCCAGCCTTGATGCAAACATCGTAATCAACGGTGGTACATTTAAGTGTGCTACTCCCAAGTGGACACTTAACTGCAAGGATAACTCAAACGGTACTATCACTGTAAACGGTGGTAAGTTCTGGCAGTTTAACCCCGCAGAAGCACAGGTAGGTGAAGGCGAAATCGTTCTTGGCGACGGCTGCAAGGTTGTTAAGGACGGCGACTGGTACATAGTTGTTAAGGGCGAGGAAGCAAAAATCACTCATGATTCAACAACAGGCGTTAAAGATAATGTTAAGGGTACGGGTGCAATCCGTTTTGTTTTCAAGGCAGAAATCCCTGCACAGACCAAAACATATTTTGGTGCATATCTTCTTCCGCTTCACATCTTCAATGCATCGGGTGTAGCAAATGCAGTTCAGGTTCAGTATGACACAGAAGTTGATACAGTGTCAACATTCTCTGCTGACCTTGTAGAGATTCCCGAGAATTACTTTGGAACAAACATTTACGCTATTCCCTATATCAAAACAGCTAACGGTGTTGTTATATTTACCGGTGAAACAGCTTCGGTAAATTCAGCAACATCAGCACAGTAAGGAGGATTATTATGAAAAAGTATAACGCTCCTACAATCAATGCTGTTGAGCTTGATTTTGTTGATGTAATTGCAACAAGCGGTGAAATAGGAGATGACACTGCATCATACAATCTCAATGCTAAAACTTCAACTGGTGATGCAATTACAAACACAAACAAAGGTCAGGCATGGCAGAATAGCTGGAACTAAAGCTATTTAGTTTGCTGTATAGGATACAAAACAGAAAAGAGGTGTAAAAAAAGTATGGCTTTTTTACACCTCTTTCTTAAAAGAACAGAAACCGCAACAGTTACGGAGGATATCAAAATGAAGAAAATTCTTGCTATTATAACGATAATGAGTCTTATGCTTTCCGGCATAAGCGTTTTTGCACAGGATTCTATCACCGTGCTTTTGGACGGACAGGCACTTTCCTTTGACGTGGAGCCGCAGATTATAAATTCGCGTACCATGGTGCCCATGCGTGCGATTTTTACCGCTCTCGGTGCAAATGTTGACTGGGTTGAAGAGCACAGGCTTATTGTTGCATCAAAAAATACAAGCATTATTACGATGATGATAGATAGTCCTGTTATGCACATAGGCAATCTTGAAAACGGGGAACAAAAGGTTATAGATCTTGACTCACCGCCTGTTATCGTAAACAGCAGGACGCTTGTTCCCGTCAGAGCAATTTCTGATGCTCTTGGTGTGCAGGTAGATTGGAACGGGGAAACAAGAACAGTTATTTTAAGCTCCGGAAAACAAATTATAAATGAGGAAGCTAACATTCATGAGAAATGATAAAAACAGTCGAATAAGCTATATAACTTATATGGCAAAATATTTTTGGAAAAAGCTCATAAAGGCGTTGGAAAGGATTTTTGTTCCTATTTTACTTAGTAGCATAAGCTCGCTTTTTAGCTTTTTGGTTTTGTATTTTTGTCCACAAATTAACAGAGGAGCTATGATTGTTGCAATAATTTTGTTTTCGTATTTGCTTTTTGAATATACCTTCAGATATTCTTTCCTAAGAAAACATTCTCGCCCTTATTGGTTTGATGTTATTATTCCGTGGGGAATATTTTCACTTCTCGCATATGCCGGATATTTTTTTATTCCGCCGAGAATATTTAATTATATCTTTCTTCCATTAAGGGTGTGCGAATTATTTTATTTAAGAAGCCGAATTTCTATTTTTATTGTGCTGATTTTTGTGCTTCTGTTAATGACGGTAACAAGAATTTCCGCCAGAAAAGTGAGACATCGCATGAAAAGACATTGACCGAAAATATTACCGATAAAATAGAACTGAACAACAAAACAGGAGTGGATTTTCCACTCCTGTTTAATATTGCTTAGAAACTTAGATTATGCTTCTTCCTTAATCTTAGCCTGTGCAGCTGCAAGACGTGCAATCGGAACTCTGAAAGGTGAGCAAGAT
>JAZQAB010000079.1:0-5131 GCA_045545055.1 Clostridia bacterium
AGCGAGTCTTCCTATCTTAGAAGAAGGAACGTATTTCTACAACTTCAACTTCAGAGAACGCTATGATTTTAATGTTGACGGTGAATTTACTCTTGATGATGTAATGCTGCAGATCGACTGCTATGCAAGAGAGGCTGTCGGCATTGGTAAGGCGAGAATGGAGATACTGAGTTATGGCAATGATCCTGATGTTGATCTGGATTTAAAGGTTAAGCTCGACGACGTAATGTAACCGTCAAATAAATGACATATTCCAGAAAAAAGAAATCTGATGTATAATAAAGTCCAAGGAAGTCCATAGACAAAATTAGAGAGACTAAAATAGTCTATGGAGTAAACCGGATTAAATTAGACATAGGGGGAATACGGAAATGAAAACAACGACAGCTATTACCACTGTCAAGCGAGATGTACAGCTGCGAGAATGGACGGAGCAGATCAAAGCACAGCAGGAAAGCGGAATGACGGTAACAGCATACTGTGCTCAGAACGGGATCAATATTAAGACATATTACTATCACCTTCGCAAAATTCGGGAGCAGTGTTTGGAATCTGAATCGGCAATAGTGCCGGTAGCTGTTCCAAGATCAACCTCAGATATTCGTATCGAGAAAAATGGTTTGCAGATATCACTTCCGGCAGATATCTCAGCAAATACTTTGCTTGCATTAGTACATGAATTATGCTGAATGATCTGTCATTAGATAAACAGGTATACATCGTCACAGGGTATACTGATCTGCGGCGTTCTATTGATGGGCTTGCAATGATAGTAAAAGCGCAGTTACAGCTTGATCCGTATAGCACGGCATTGTTCTTGTTCTGTGGCAGACGCTGTGACCGCATAAAAGGACTTCTCTGGGAAGGTGACGGATTTCTGCTTTTGTATAAGCGGCTTGATAACGGAAGATTTCAATGGCCGCGTAATGAAACAGAAGCATTACTGCTTACACCACAGCAGACACGCTGGCTTCTGGAAGGCTTAAAAATAGAACAGCCCAAAGCTATCAAAGAAGGTAAACCAAGTCTGCTGTATTGATGAAATTCTGCGATATTCCTTGATTTATTGGCAGTTTTGTGGTATAATTAATGTATCATAAAACGAAGGTCGGGGTGCAGTATGTCAAACAAAATCACAGTTGAAAATGATATGTCATTAGCACAAGAAAATGCTGCGCTCCGTAATAAAGTTGCAGTACTTGAAGAACAGCTTTCTCTTGTTCAGGAGCAGTTTGAATGGCTGAAAAAACAGGTATTCGGACGCAAAACTGAACAAACTTCTGTAATCATGGGAAATGATACGCAGCTTTCGTTCTTCCCTGTAAACAACGATGAGAGAAGTTCGGCTGATGATAATATTATCACTGTACCAGAGCATAAGCGTAAGAAAAAGCGCACTCATGATGACTGGATGAGTGAATTACCTGTTGAAGAGGTATTACATAAAGAAGACGATCCAAAATGCGATAATTGCGGTTCTGATATGACGGAGATCGGTGAGGATAAATACGATGAACTGATATATACTCCCGCTAAGTTTCATATCCGTCGTCACACAGTAAAGGTATATAAGTGTATCAAGTGCGGTACAGCTCCCGAAGTTAGTACTGAACCATGCAATATCAGACGTGCGGAACATCCTGAACTTATGATACCGGGAAGCTATTGTTCTCCTGAACTCCTTGCACATATTATCTATGAGAAGTTCTGTAAAGCTGTACCGCTGCACAGACAGGAGAAGGAATTCAAATCAAAGGGAATACCATTACTGAAAGCAACTATGTCAAACTGGGTATGCTATGCAGCTGAGAAATGGTGTGCTCCCATAGTGCAGAATATGAAAGAAAAGCTGTTAGCAGAAAAGATCATTCACGCTGATGAAACAGTATTTCAGGTACTGCACGAAGAAGGCAGAAAGGCAACGACCGATTCAAGAATGTGGGTTTACTGTAATGGTAAGATTAATGATAAGAGCATAATAATCTTTGATTATCACCCCACAAGGAAAGGAGAGTATGCTGCTAAATTCCTTAAAGGCTATAATGGCTATCTGATTTGTGACGGTTACAATGCGGTTATGGGTGTGAAACGCTGTGGATGCTGGACACACACGAGAAGACATTTCGTTGATGCACTGCCAAAAGACAAATCATTACATAGCACATCGATAACAGCTAAAGCAATAGACTTCTGCAATCAGATTTATCATGAAGAAAAACTTATGAAAGATTTTTCAGCAGAAGAAAGATACAAACAGCGTCTTGTAAAGGTTAAACCTATACTGGAGGCCTTTTTCTCATAGCTTGATGAAATTCAGGTCAGCGGTAAGAACAAACTTGTTGATGCAGTCCGCTATACTCTGAATGAAAGAAAGTACTTGTATACATTTCTTGAAGACGGAGATGTTCCTATCGACAACAACAGAGCTTTATCCGAACAAAATACTTATCCGAAGCATTTTAAGGAAAGCGCATAAAAGCGTTATCTTTAGAAAAAAGCTTCGGATATTCTTTTTTTTGTGATATAATCAGTATATCTATAAATTAGGAGGTAACTGATTATGGCAAGACCAAAACGAAAACCATTTTACGCACAAATTGTTTCAAAAGAAATTCTGGAAAACAACAGCTGGATTGTTGAATACAATAACAATAGTCGTGTTGTTATAGAATATCTTGTATCTTCTGAAGCAAAGAAAACAGCCTACTATGCTTCGCTTAACTGTCTGGAGAAACTTAAAGACTATCTTGTATCCACTAAAAAAACTTATTCATATTCTGAAGCACTTGAATGGTATGATTCATTAAATTCAAAAGACAATTATCTTATTACTATTCAGAGATTGAACGAAGTTTATGAAACAGGCTCTATAAAACACTATTGCCTGTATGCATTCAATCTACCAATATATACAGAATTGAATGAAGAATGGAAATCAATACTTGATGATTTTTTAAAAAGTCTCAACTATCGTCCTTCAACTATTAATAAAACCAGATTTGTTTTATCAAGGTTTTTCTACAAAGCACAGCAAACCGGTATTACGCCATATGATATCACATACAGTTTTGTATCAGAATATATTGCAGAAAACAAACATCAACGCAATTGCGAAAATCTGCAGGATATATTAGCATACATGGCTTCGTATGGATATATATCACCGATACTTCAATGGTATCCGTATTTAGAAAAACACAACAGAGTCATTTACAATGAAATGCTGACAAGCATTCAGATAAATGAGATAGCAACAATAATGTCTGAAAGAACATGCTTTCAAATAGATGAGGCTTTTATTGAATTAGCCATCGAGTTCACAAAACAAATAAAGACTGCAGGATACAGTGTTTCTGTAGTAAAAGAAGCCAGATATACTATACACAGTTTACTTGTATTTTTAAATATAAACCATTATCCGTATAATCCGGAAATCGCAGATATATGGCTTGATATTCATAAAACAAGTATACGAAAAACTGAATGTAAAAGTCTAAAAAGAATTCTATTTCTTTTTGATTCTTTTTTAGAAGAAAAAAAGATAACACCAGAAAGAAAAAATACGTTTAAAAAACTGAAATGCGATAGTTTACCTGACTGGTGTAAAACTGAATTTATCAATTTTATTAATCTGAAAAAGAAAGAAGGCTGGTGCAAATCAACAATAGACATGTATCGTTATTCTGTAACAAGATTTTGTTTTTCATTGATTAAACAAGGAATAACTTCATTTTCTGAAATCACACATGAAACAATACATCTGTTCAATATTTCTGATACTCATGAAACAGCAGAAGGAAAAAATGCATACAACTGCAGAATTAGAAATTTCCTTAAATATCTTGAACGCAATGAAATAATTCCTTATGGTATACATATGGGCATCTCTAAAAACCCCTTTTGAGGAAAATCAGATATGCACGTCATCTGTTTCGTCAACCTTCCTCGGAGGGCGACAGCACGCCTTCGGAAGGTTTCCTTACATCTGCCATACCTATCTGTTTTTCCTTTAACCAAACGAGTTTTTAGAGATGCCCATATCTCTTTGTACACTGTTTTTTCAGAAGAAGGAGAGAATTGTAACAACACTCACCAAGGAAGAAATGCATGAAATCGCCAAAAGACTAAGTAAAGCTAAAACAGAGATTGAACTTAGAAACCGTGCAATTCTAATGATAGGACTTAAAATGGGACTAAGGGCATGTGATATTGTTAATCTGCGTACTTCAAATATTGATTGGAAAAGACAAACTATAAAAATCGTACAGCAGAAGACTCTTTATGAAATAGAAGTTCCTATGCCTACAGAAGTAGGAAATGCAATATATCTTTATCTGAAGAATAGAAAAACAAATAGTGATATATTGTTTACTAAAGCTAAAATGCCATTTAATGCAGTGACAAAATCAGTATGTAACAGTACTTTGAAAAGGACATTGCCTGAAAGAAGTATAAGCGGTTCAGGATTTCATGTTACAAGAAGAACATTTGCAACAGAACTTCTTAAGAACAATGTAAAGAAAAATGTAATTTCAGATTTACTTGGTCATAGAAATAAAGAACAACTTATGAAATATTTGAATCTTGATTCTGACAGAATGTTTTTATGTCCATTATCCCTTGAGGAAACAAATCTTTGCATGGAGGTAAATCGCTATGACTGAGAAGAAGAACTATCAGTATAACAGTGCCCTCGCTCCATATATCGAGAAGTACATAATTGAAAGAAGAATGTAAGGATGCATCTTTAATGGCGGGGCATATCAGTTAAAAAGATTTGATGAATACTGGATATCTAACGGATATAAAGATATTCATATTACAGCGAAAAAAACAGAAAAATGGTTATGCCGTTTATCTGATAGCGAAAGTAAAAGCAGTCAATCTGGAAGAGTATGTGCATTAAGGCAATTCTGCAGGTACATTAAGTCACTTGGAATAGAATGTCATGTACCAATGATTTCAATTGGCGAAGATCATAATTCTGTACACATTCTTAGTAAATCTGAAATAAAAGAACTTTTCAATATCGTTGACAATTATCATCCTGCTTTTAATTGCTCTGCCTTCAATCGTCTTGCTGATGAGTACCCAATAATTTTCCGATTGTATTACTGTTGTGGTATGAGAA
>JAZQAB010000080.1:0-28496 GCA_045545055.1 Clostridia bacterium
TGTAACCAAAAGAAGCAAAAGTTTTGGGGTTTCGACCCCCCAAGCCCCGAACGACCTAGCAGGGCTAAAAAAATTAATATGCCTTTCATGGCACCAAAATAAGTTTTGTTTTTGCGGATTTTAAGCCTTTGTACCGCTGGCTCCAAAGGGAAACCCATTCCCTGTTCCGCCTGAAATCGCTCGTCCGCAGCGGAAAATGATACGAGCGATTTCTCGGTAGTCGGCTGAAAATCCGCAAAAACCTAACCTCAGTGCCGATATGTAGGGGCCACCATTGGTCGTCCGAGGGTGATTCGTGAATTGCCCCTACAAGTGCACCAAAGTAGTTTTAGAAGCTTCAAGGCTGACTGTCAAAATTCTGTCCACATCAGTTTCCTTTGCAGGTGGACAGAATTTAGAAACAGCTGAGGTTGGGTGCCGAATCTGTTTCGATGACACAAAAGCTGCAGAAGCTTCAAAACGAAATTATATAACTTTAGTAAGGAAAACAGTTAATGGCGAAACAACGCCGCCCCTGCGAGGCCGTTTGGGGTTCGGGGGAAATTCGGAATCCCCCGACGCTTTTCGCCATTTTGGCGTTCAAAATGGCACGTCCATCATCGGTACTGATGAATTATTTTGCTTTTAAGGTTGATTAAGGAATGTAATGAAAACTATTATTTTTTTGTTGATGTAACATATGTTTGACAATTACACATATTTTATAACCTTTTCCTTTCAAAAAATATTGAAACCTGCCTTTAGTTATGATATACTTAATCTATTATAGTTAGTTATACACGAAAGAAGGGAAAATGATGCTTGAAAAAGAATGGGTATTTTTGGATGAAAATATCAGTCAGGCACAATCTGAGGCTTATTCGGAAATTTTTGATATTCCCGAAATTGTTGCCAAGGTTCTTTTAAACCGAGGCTTTACCGATGCCGCAGATGCGAAAAAATTTCTTGAAAAAGACTCGGGCAGCTTTTATTCGCCAAGTCTTCTTAAGGATATGGATAAAGCCGTTGCCCGAATAAAGAAAGCCATCGAAAATAAGGAGCATGTTGTTGTATACGGCGACTATGACGTGGACGGCATTACGTCTACCGCACTTGTGGTCAGCTATCTTAGAGAACAGGGCGTAGATGCCCATGCGTACATACCCGACAGACAGAATGAAGGCTACGGAATAAATAAAGGTGCAATCGAGAAAATTCACGAAAGCGGAGCAACGCTTATTATAAGCGTCGATACGGGTATCACCGCTTTTGAGGAAACGGAGTATGCTGCACAATTAGGCTGTGATGTTATCATAACTGACCATCATGAGTGTAAAGCGGAGCTTCCCCGTGCCGTTGCAGTAGTAAACCCCAAAAGAATGGATTGTGAATATCCTTTTAAGGACCTTGCAGGTGTAGGCGTTGCGTTTAAGCTTGTATGTGCGGCAAGCGATAAAAGTGAAAACGAGCTTCTCAGTCAGTACGCCGATTTGGTGGCGTTGGGAACAATTGCCGATGTGGTGTCCCTGCGTGATGAAAACAGAATAATTGCCGCAAGGGGTATTGAAAAATTGTCTAAAAATCCCAACATCGGTTTAGCCGCAGTAATTTCCACTCTGGGGCTTCGTCAGAAGTGGAATAATTGTGCCGTGGTAAGCTATTCCATTGCACCAAGGCTTAATGCCGCAGGCAGAATGTCAAATGCGATGATTGCGGTGGACCTTTTGCTTACAAATGATGAAGCTGAGGCACAGGATCTTGCAATTAAGCTTGACGAGGATAACAGAAATCGTCAGAACGAGGAAAAGATAATTTTTGACCAGGCAGTGGAAATGATTAACAGCATAGACCTTGCCGACAAGAAAGTACTTGTGCTTGCAAAGCGTAACTGGCATCACGGAATTATCGGAGTTGTAGCATCAAGAATATGCGAAAAGTATAATAAGACATGTATCCTTATATCCATTGAGGACGATTGGTGCAAAAGCTCAGGCAGAAGTGTGGAGGGCCTTAATTTATTTGATGCACTCGGAAATTGTGCCGATATTTTAGAAAAATTCGGAGGTCATGCATATGCGGCAGGCTTCTCAATTAAGGAGGAATACATTGGTGAGCTTGACCGTCGTCTTAACGAGTTTGCGAAAAGCTGTGATATAGAGGAAAAGCTTCCCAGACTTCTTATCGACTCTAAAATATCTGTTGCCGATATTAATGCCGCAACAATCAGAAAAACGGAGGTTCTTGCTCCCTACGGAGCAGGGAATAAGGTTCCTGTATTTGCCCTTATGGGTGCTGTGATTGTAGATGTGAAAACTCTTTCCGACGGAAAGCATTGCAGATTTTTGGTTAAGAGTGATGACCGTATAGTAGAAACAATAGCTTTCGGTGCAGGCTCGCTTGCCTCGGAATATTGCCCCGGCGATGTTGTAGACCTTGCAGGAGAGCTTAATATTAATTTGTATAACGGACAGACAAGACTTCAGCTTATATTAAGCGGTATACGTTTCTCACATAAAAAAATCGGGGATATTCTTCCCGACAGACAGGATTTTGTGGATATTTACAAGTTTTTACGCCAAAAGGGTAATATAAGTGAGGATATGGCAACCCTTTCGGGAATCCTTTCGGAGAAGCTCGGAAGGCGTATTATGCGTGATAAAATATTAAATGTGCTCAGAGTGTTTAAGGATTTAGCCATTTTGAATTATAATAAGCTTGGCGACATTGTTCAGATTACACTGCTTGAAACCGAAAAAGGAAAAAAGGTTTCAATCGATAAGAGCAGTGAATATCAACGTATAAAGAAAGAAGCGGAAGAATTGTACGGCTGACCGAAAGAGAGTGATTTTATGGATCAGGCATTTGAAGCCTTGATGGAGAAAATAAAAAAATATAATAAAAATGCAGACGAGGACAGAAGCCTGATTCTTAAAGCTTATATGCTGTGTAAAGAAAAGCACGGAGATCAGCTTCGCCACAGCGGCGAGCCTTATTTTGTGCATCCCTATGAAGTTGCCTGTATCCTTGCGGAAATGGAGCTTGATGCTCAGGCGATTGTAGCAGGACTTTTGCATGATGTTATAGAAGATACGGACTACGGCTACGATTTGATGAAGGAGGAATTTGGAGAGCAGGTAGCACTTTTGGTTGAAGGTGTGACAAAACTTGATAAAATCAAGTGCATTTCCAAGGAAGAAGCTCACATTGAAAACCTCAGAAAAATGTTTTTTGCAATGGCAGAGGACATTCGAGTTGTGCTTATAAAGCTTGCCGACAGGCTTCATAATATGCGTACTCTTAAGCATATGAAGCCTGAAAAACAGCTTCAGAAGGCAAAGGAAGCATTAGATGTATATGCCCCCCTTGCTTACAGACTGGGTATATCTAAAATTAAGATTGAGCTTGAGGATTTGGCACTTAAATATCTTGACAGTGTAGCCTACTACGAAATTGTCGACGGTCTTTCTCAGAAGCAGTCCGAGCGTGATGCATACGTGCAGAACGTAAGAGGTGTTATTGCCGATAAAATGGAGGAAATGGGTATCAAATGCCACATTGCCGCCCGTGCAAAGCACATCTACTCGATTTTTAGAAAGATGTACAATCAGAATAAAACACTCGACGAAATATATGACCTTTTCGCAGTTCGTATAATTGTTGATACGGTGGCTGAATGTTATGCAGTGCTTGGTATCGTTCATGAGGAATATAAGCCTATCCCCGGACGATTCAAGGATTATATCGCCATGCCCAAGCCTAATATGTACCAGTCCCTGCATACCACTGTTATAGGTCCTGACGGTCAGCCCTTTGAAATTCAGATTCGCACATGGGATATGCACCGTGTTGCAGAGCGTGGTATTGCGGCACATTGGAAATATAAAGAGGGCAGAGCGGGCGACAGCAAAAATCTTGACTGGGTTAATAAGCTTCTGGAAATTCAGAGCGAAGCCGTTGATCCCGAAGATTTCATGCGTACTCTTAAAATCGATATGTTTGCCGACGAGGTGTTCGTGTTTACTCCCAGAGGTGACGTAATAGGTCTTCCGGCGGGGTCATGCCCGATAGATTTTGCGTTTTATATTCACTCCGCAGTAGGCTATAAAATGACGGGTGCTAAGGTGAATTCAAAAATGGTAACCCTTGATTACAAGCTTCAAAACGGAGATATTGTAGAGGTAATTACCTCAAGTGCAAACAAGGGTCCCAGCCGTGACTGGCTGAAAATTGTTAAAACGTCTACTGCACGCAGTAAAATCAATTCCTGGTTTAAGAAAGAAAACAGGGAAGTTAATATTCAACGCGGAAAGGATGCCGTGGAGAATGAACTTAAGCGTGTGGGAATGAATCAGGGCGATTTATTCAAAAATAAGTATCTTGAGCCTATGCTTAAGCGTTACGGCTTTGCAGGCGTGGATGAAATGTATGCGGCAATAGGCTTTGGCGGAATTACTGCTGCAAAGGTTGTAACAAGGCTGCGTGACAGCTATCAGAATGACCATAAGGAAGAAATTGCACCTGAGCTTACACCCAAAACTGCCTCTAAAAAGAGTTCCAAGGGTGAAGTAGGAATAGAAATAAAGGGCGTAGATAACTGCCTTGTCAGACTTTCCCGTTGCTGTAATCCCGTACCCGGCGATGATATTATCGGATTTATTACACGTGGCAGAGGTGTCAGCATACACAGAAGTGACTGCATAAATGTCATGGAGAGCAAGCTCACCGAGGATATGCGAAAGCGTATGATAGAATGTAGCTGGCTTGATGATGTAGCCTCCTCGTTTAATACAGAGCTTAGTATTGAATGTACAAACAGAAGCGGAATTTTAGCCGATGTTATCGGTGTTGTTTCCGAGCAGAAGCTTAATCTGATTGCAGCTAATGCACGTGCATTAAAGGACAGAACGGCTCTTATTGATATTACTATCGAGGTAGACAGTAAGCAGCAGCTTGACGCTATTATAAAGAAACTGCACCGTGTTCCCGGTGTGCATGACATCAGAAGAACTGTTCAGTAAAGGATTGAGTAAAAATGGATATACAGCGTATTATAGTAGGTGAGCTTCAGGTAAACTGCTATCTCCTTACCGATAACGGAGAGGCGGCAGTGATTGACCCCGGTGCAGATGCAGATTTGATTTTGCAGAAAATAGAAGAAAGCGGTGTCACTCTTACAAAAATACTTCTTACCCACGGACATTTTGACCATACGGGTGCCGTTAAGACTCTTGCTGAAAAGACAGGGGCAAAGGTTTATATCCATAGCACAGATAAGATGATGCTGCTGGATAACGACTGCAATCTGAGCTTCCTTACAGGAGCGAAGATAGAGCCGTATACCCCCGATATATTGTTGGATAACATAAGCGAAATTTCCCTTGGCAGTACAACCATAAAAGTATACCACACTCCCGGTCACAGCGCGGGAGGTGTAACTTATCAGTGGGAAGATAATCTCTTTTGCGGAGATTTGCTTTTCCAGAATTCCATAGGGAGATTTGATTTCGGGGATTTAAGGACGGAGCTTGAATCTATTAAATTTCTTATCACAAATTTCCCCGAAGAAACGATAGTGCTTCCCGGTCACGGAGAAAAAACAACAATCGGCGACGAAAAGAAACATAACCCTTATGTAGTAAACCATGTATTGGAATGATAATATATGACAATTAAAACAATCGGGCACTCTTTTGAAGATGCCGTAAGGCAGATATTACAGCTCTTTTTCGATATAAATTCGGAATTTGACGTAATAACACAGCTTGATATTGAAGAAAATATATATAAAGCAAAAGCAGAAATCACCCTCGGCGACAGGCATGCCGAGGGTGAAATTGAAGAACAATTTTTTTCTCCCGAAAAAAGACAAATCAGTGATTTAATAAAGAAATCGGTGTTCTTTGCGTGCAGAAAGCTTTCTGATATGCCTGCCCCATGGGGAATTTCAACAGGAATACGCCCTGCAAAAACTGCCAGAATGATGCTTGATGAAAATAGAAGTGACAGCGAAATACTCCGCTACATGCAGGAGGAATTTTTCATCACTCCCAAAAAAGCAAGCCTCAGTCTTCAGGTGGCGAAAAACGAATTTAATCTTCTTAAAAAACGTGTGGAAAACGGCGTAGGTCTTTATATCGGGATACCTTTCTGCCCCACGAGATGCTCCTATTGTTCCTTTATTTCTCAGGCAATGGCACACAACCAAAAGTTTGTACAGCCTTACGTAGAGGCACTTTTAAGGGAAATCGAAGAGACGGCGCGCATGGCGGAGAAGCTCGGATTTAAGGCAGAAACTATTTATTTTGGCGGAGGAACTCCTACCACATTATCGCCCGAAAATCTGAATATACTGATAAAAAAGGTTAAAAATTCCTTTGATATATCCTCCCTTAAGGAATTTACCGTAGAGGCAGGCAGACCGGATACCTTTTCCGATGAGATGCTGGGTGTTTTAGCCGAAAACAAAGTTAACCGAATCAGTATAAATCCCCAGACAATGAATCAAAAAACGCTGGACAGAATCGGAAGAAAGCATAGCGTGGAGGAAACCATACGTGCTTTTGAATTGACAAAGAAGTATGACTGTTTTAGCATTAATGCAGACCTTATTGCAGGGCTTCCCGGTGAAAGCATGGAGGATTTTCAGAAAACAGTTAATGAGGTGTATAGCCTTTCTCCACATGCTGTGACGGTGCATACAATGTATTTAAAAAGAGCGGCAAGGCTTATTGATGATTTTGAGAAACTGCGTTTTGCCGACAACATGGATAAAATGGTGCAGTATTCCTATGATTTTTTGACGGAAAAAGGCTATAACCCATATTACATGTATAAGCAAAAGAATACTTTGGGCAATCTTGAAAACGTAGGATTTTCCTTTGAGGGACACGAAAGCCTTTACAATATTTATATCATGGAGGAAATACAGACCATTCTTGCCATGGGCGGCGGAGCATCAACAAAAATGGTGAAGGGAGACAGAATTGAAAGGGTATTTAATCCCAAGGAAGCCGCCGATTATATAAATAGAATTGATGAGATAATAGATAAGAAAAGGAAAGCACTTGAATTTTTGAGGTGAACAACAGGGGACTCACCCAAGGGGAAGGGGCAATTTTTGTAATCCGTAGGTGCAACAAAAATTGCCCCGTCCCCAAGCAGGGAGCGTAGGTGCAACAAAAATTGCCCTGTCCCCAGCAGAAAATGGGAAAGGAAAGCTTAATATGATTAAATTTATCTATGATACCGAAAGTATTTCTGCAGAAAGAGAAACCAAAATAGGCGATTTTATAATCAAAAAAGGCTTGGGAAAAAGTGTTCTTGCCTGCAAGGTTAACGGCAAAATTGTGCCTGCCGATTACATTTTGCAGGAAAACGATAAGGTACTGCCCCTGACAATAAAAAATGATGAGGGCTATCTTATATACAAGGAATCCCTTATTTTACTGCTCCTTCACTCAGCGGAGCAGATTACGGGAGCAGACACGGTTTTTGTACGCCAGTCCGTTAATAAGTCGACCTATTTTGAGATAAATACACCCTCGGATAAAGCACGCATTGCAGAAGCAATCAAGGCTAAAATGAAAGAAACTATCCGTAGCTGCGAGCAGTTTCATTCTATTAAGCTTAAAAGAGAGGTTTTGGCAGAGCTTTTCAGGCAAAATGGGGAAGCGGATAAGGCAGAGCTTATAGAAAAGCTCCCTGCAAAGGTTATCACCGCATGTAAAACGGCGAAAAGATATCACCTTACCTATCAGCCCATTGCGTATTGCATGGAGGCTTTGAGCGTTTTTGATATAGTGCCCTTTGATGACGGATTTTTGCTGAAATACCCTACTGATTACACCGTTGACTCTATTCCCGAAATCAAAACGGGGATAAAGGTGCACAATGCAATTGAAGACTACCGTGACTGGATAAGCACAGTAGGGGTAGGCGATATATTTGCTTTGAACGAAACTATACAAAAAGGCAATATATCAGAGCTTGTAAATATGGCAGAGGGGCTTCACGAAAAGCGTATAAGCCGTATTGCAGATAAAATCAAGGAAAACCCGAAGATAAAAGTTATATTGATTGCAGGGCCTTCATCTTCGGGAAAAACCTCTTTTGCAAACCGCCTTTGTCTGCATCTTAAAATCAATCATATAAATCCCGTGGTAATATCACTTGACGACTATTATGTAGACGATGTGCGTATGCCACGTGATGAAAACGGAGAAATGGACTTTGAATGTGTGGAAGCTATTGATTACGAGCTTTTTAATGAGCATCTTTCACTTCTTGCAAAGGGGGAAAGCGTAGAAATTCCCAAGTACGATTTCAAAATACGAAAGCGTGTTAAGGCAAAAAGGCTTACCTTGGGAGAAAATCAGATAATCATTGCAGAGGGTATCCATGCACTCAACGAGCTTCTCACAAGCCGTGTGGAGCGTGAAAATAAGTATAAGATATATCTTAGCTGTCTTACAAGCCTGTGCCTTGATGAGTATAACGCATTTTCTCCTACGGATAACAGGCTTCTTCGCAGAATTGTGCGTGATGCCTCCCACAGAAACACTCCTGCCGAAGGAACTTTTAAATTGTGGCAAAGTGTAAGACGAGGGGAACAAAAATATATTTTCCCCTTTGAAAGCGAAGCAGACGAGGTGTTTAATTCCTCCTTGGTGTATGAGCTTTCCGTCCTTAAAGAGCCTGCAATTAAGCTTCTTTCGGAAATAGGGGAGGATAGCCCGTTTCTGAGTCGTGCAAAAAGGCTTATCAAGCTCCTTTCCTACTTTGAAGAATTTAATCCATATCCCATTCCGCCGACTTCTATTATAAGGGAATTTATCGGCGGAAGCACGATTGTGCATTGAGCGGCAAATAATATCGAAAAAAATAAAGCCTTCCCCACGAGGGGAAGGTGTCAGCCTCGCTGACGGATGAGGTAAAATGCGACACATTGGGGACTGTCCCCAATGTGTCGCATTTTACTCCGTAAATTCCACATTTGGAAATACGCTTAAAAGTGTTTCATATATTTTATCATTTTCCTTATTATCATGGACAATAATTTTCCGAGGGGAAATGGATATCAATGCACTCAGGGCAATATCCTCGGTTGTAAAATCTTCACCGCTAAAAGCAAATTCCTCCGCATAAAATCTTGTAATATCTCTGTGCCACTTGTTTTCTATTCTCAATGCACCGTTCTTTTTTAGTACATGGACGGTGTTTTCCTTTGGAGATTGTACAGACACAAAGAACCTGAGCATATTTATAAATTCATCATATTCCCGAAGGGCATACATTTCATCTGCCGCATCATGGCAAAGACCGCGTAATTCGTTTTTGTATTCCTCCAGTCTGAAATTTATAAATCCGTTTAAAATTATGCAGTTGTTTTCCCTAAGATAGTCAATGGCACGCTCCTCAATCAGTGCCTTTCGCCTGTTGTAATGAATTGTGTCCATTACATCTTCGCTTTCGGGCGATGCGTGTTTTAAGGCAATGCTATATATCTCATTCCTATCGCCTTCGGGGGTATAAGGAAATTCGTTCTTAGTAATCCTATATAGTAAATTCCGTTCGCATTTGTCAAGAATTTCGCTTGTTATCTGCCCTGCAAATTCCCTGATGTCACAATTCTTCGGCAGAGTTAAAGCGGTATTATAATCCAAAAGCTATCACCTCATTTATTGATTATGTAGTCATCAGAGGTATAATGGAACCTATATCAGTTACTTCTCCTTCCTTTATGCTTTTTATGCGGATTTTTCTTTCTTCTAAAAATTCTTTTATTCTCCTGCAGTCGGGGAGGGTATTAATGTCACCGTTTATTAGAAGCTCATCCTTTGCCCTCATACCTGCAGAGCCTCCGAAAAATCCGTTTGAATAGCCGGATAAAGAAATATTATCGTTGGATATTAAAAGCACACTCAGACCTGCCTTTTCTCCTGCGACGGCAATCCCTTTATCGCCCGTTATGAAGCTCACTTCATCTACGGGGCATATGGAGCATTTTGTGTACCCTTGCTTCACATTTATTATTTCGTAACCCTCGCTGATAAGTATTTCATATAAACGCTCATCGCATACGCTTTTGTTCAAAAAACATTTTTTTCCGACTATACCAACATTATATGCACTATCGCTTGGGTAGTTACTGCCGACATTGCATTTCCCCGAAATAACCTCAATAGCGTAAGGAGAGAGCTTTCTGCTATAGTATGCACAGGTTTCGGGAGGACATACAGCCTTTTTTTTGGAAACAAAGCATATTCCCAAATCTGCATGACGCATAAGCCCCTTGGGCAAAATTGAGATTTCGGGAGGCTTTATCACTATAGCACCGTCTATATGAGCATCGGCTATAAATACCGACACTTTTTTTTCGGGAAGGTATGGATAATTCAAAATAATCACCTGTTTTACAAAAATTTCCCAAAAAGGGATTGTTGCCTTTTTGGGAAATTTTATGAATTATTATTCTAACAGCTCATTTGCGAGCTTTATTGCCGCATTATAAGAGGGAAGCTCCGCTTTATCAGCGGGCTTTTTTCTTATAAGAAGATAATGGTCACTAAGGTCGCAGTCCCATTTTTTAAAAATATCACTTCCATCGAGTGAAATTCCGTAGCTATTTCCGTGTGCCGACAAGGTTTTAAGCTCTGCCGTATCACCTGTAAACCATTCGTACAAGGGAGCATATCGGCAATCCTGAGCCTTTTGTGCCAGATAACGTCCTGCATAATCCTTATGAATAATGAAGATGTATTTTTCTTCTTCCTCTAAAGCGAATTGTAAGGATATCAAAAGTGAGGATTTGTATTCAAGGTCAATTTCCTTGTCGGAAATTGTAATGTTTGCAAGAGTCAAAAGCTTTTCACCGTCGTTATTTACATCTTCACACTTTTTCCCCAATTCTTCGGAAATTTGCTTTACGTGGTTATTCGGGAAAAAATGAGGACCGGCATAAGTCAGTGTCACGTCATAACGCTCCATTTTCCAAATGGAATTTAAAAGGCATACTACCGCTATTATAATCACCAGCGGAACAATTACCCACCATTTGTAATAGGTCCAAAAATACGACCACCATTTACTTGTGAATTTTTTGGGAATTTCACCGTATTTTTCAGCCATTGTTTATTTCCTTTCAGATGCACCGAGTCTTGCAAGGGACTTCTTCAGTTTAATTTCTGCAAGGCGATGCTCAAAGTCACCGTTCTTAGTATCGGCAAGCCTTGATTGTGCCTTTTCTTTAGCTCTTTTTGCTCTTTCCACATCAATATCCTCAGACCACTCAAAGGTGGAGGCAACCACGCGGACAACACCGCCTGACACTGTTACCATACCGCCTGAACAGGCAGCGGTACGTTCTCCATTATCTGTGAAAACCCTTGCGAGACCGATTGAAAGCGGAGCAACATAGTCGGAGTGGCGGGGAAGGATTCCCACGTCCCCCTCACTTGTGCGAAGAATTATTTTGTTTGCATTTCCGCTGTACAAAAGCCCGTCGGGGGTTACTATTTGCAGTTCAAATTTACTCATAATTCTTACCCTTTAGCCTTTTCAATAGCTTCCTCAATAGTTCCTACGAACAGGAATGCTGATTCGGGAAGGTCATCGTGCTTGCCTTCGATAATTTCCTTAAAGCCTCGGATAGTTTCTTTAAGGGGTACATATTTACCCTGCATACCCGTAAACTGCTCTGCAACGGAGAACGGCTGAGAAAGGAATCTTTGAACCTTTCTTGCACGGCTTACCGTAAGCTTATCTTCCTCGCTAAGCTCATCCATACCCATAATTGCGATAATATCCTGAAGCTCGTTATATCTTTGAAGGATTCTCTGAACGGCTCTTGCAGTTTCATAATGCTCAATTCCAACAACATCGGGAGTAAGGATTCTCGATGTGGAATCAAGGGGGTCAACGGCAGGATAAATACCCTGTGAGGCAATCTGTCTTGAAAGAACGGTGGTTGCATCAAGATGTGCAAAGGTTGTTGCAGGAGCAGGGTCCGTAAGGTCATCGGCAGGTACGTAAACTGCCTGAACAGACGTGATTGAGCCTTTCTTTGTGGAGGTAATTCTCTCCTGAAGTGCACCCATTTCCGTAGCCAGAGTAGGCTGATAACCTACCGCTGAAGGCATACGTCCCAAAAGGGCACTAACTTCGCTTCCTGCCTGTGTAAAGCGGAAAATGTTGTCGATAAAGAGAAGCACGTCCTGACCTTCTCTGTCACGGAAGTATTCAGCCATGGTAAGACCTGAGAGGGCAACTCTCATTCTTGCTCCCGGAGGCTCGTTCATCTGACCGTAAACCAAGGCTGTCTTATTAATAACGCCCGATTCCTTCATTTCGTTATAAAGGTCATTACCCTCACGTGTTCTTTCACCTACGCCGGTAAATACACTAAGACCGCCGTGCTGCTTTGCAACGTTGTTGATAAGCTCCATGATAAGAACCGTCTTACCAACACCGGCACCACCGAAAAGACCAATCTTACCGCCCTTTGCATAGGGGCAGATAAGGTCTACGACTTTAATACCTGTTTCCAGAATTTCAGTGGTGCTTTCCTGCTCGTCATAGCCGGGAGCAGGGCGGTGAATCTCCCATTTTTCAGGGTTTTCGGGAGCAGGCTGATTATCAACCGGCTCACCGAGAAGATTAAAGATTCTTCCCAAAGTACATTCACCTACGGGCACACTGATTTTCTTTCCCGTATCAAGTGCATCCATACCGCGTACAAGTCCGTCAGTAGAACTCATAGCGATACAGCGGACAACATCATCACCGATATGTTGTGCTACTTCAAGGGTGATTTTACGTTCATTGGTTTCAATTTCAATAGCATTAAGCAGATTGGGAAGCTGCCCGTTTTCAAATTTAATATCAAGTACAGGTCCGATAACCGAAATTACCTTACCTATGTTTTTTTCTGCCATGGATTATCAATCCTTTCTGTTTCGGAGTTTACACCGGGGCAGGTGCAAAATTCGAAGTTCGAAGTTCGAAGTTCGAAATTAAGGTGGGTTTTTCTGGCAAAAAAACCTCCATTTTTATTTCCCCTTAAAAATAATTACATCGGATAATTAAGAAGAAATCCGCAGGATTTCTACATTCACTTCGCATTCCGCATTTCGCATTAGCTCTGACTTCCGGCGACTATCTCGGTAAGCTCCTGAGTAATTGCCGCCTGTCTTGCCCTGTTATATTTCAGGCTCAGACTGTCAATTATTTCGCCTGCATTGTCGGTTGCGTTTTCCATTGCCGTTCTGCGTGCACTAAGCTCGGAGGCAATAGATTCACACAAACCGCCATATATAATTCCGCTGATATAATGCGGAACAATTTTTTCATATACCGCCTCGGGAGAGGGGTCATAAATGATTAGGCTCTGCACCTTTTCCTGCTCTTCCTCCGGAACTGAAATGGGCAGTATTTTCTTTGATGCAGGAACCTGTGACAATACATTTACAAAGCCTGTGTAATAAATATCAAGAGAGGTAAACTCCCCTTTAAGAAAAGCCTCGGAAAGCACCTGTCCGATACTGTTGCAATCAGAAATTTTCACATCTGCCGCAACAGCGTATGCAGTAGTAAAGAAGGATACATTCTTCTTTGAAAAGTATTCTAAAACCTTTTTACCGATGGGGAAAATAATATCCCCGTCCTTATAGCTGAGGGATTTAAACAAATTGTTGTTGTATCCGCCTGCAAGCCCTCTGTCACCTGCGATAACAATGTGGCATGCCTTTCCCTCTTTTTCCTCCCTTGTAAAAGGAGAGGAGAAGTCCTTGTTGTTTTTGCTTATTTCAGAAAGAGCCATAGACAGCGTTTCAAAAAACGGACGGCTCTCTTCAATGCGTTCCTTTGCCTTCCTCATTTTACTGGTGGCAACAAGCTGCATTGCCTTTGTAATCTGACGGGTGTTTTCGACGCTTTTTATTCTGTTTTTAATTGCTTTCATTGAAGGCATTCTGCGTCACCTCACTTGCGGGAGAGAAACTTTTGCACGCACTCTGTTACCGCATTTTTAATCATTTCCTCCGTCTCGGAAGAAAGCTCACCCGTTTGGGCTATATTTGAAACAATTTTCGGGTATGTGTTATCCACATAGTCAAAAAGCGATTTCTCAAAATCTCTTATATCTTCTACGGCAATATCCTTAAGATGGTCATTGATAACAGCGTAGATAATGACTACCTGATGCTCAACGGAAACAGGAGAATTTCTGTCCTGCTTAAGAACTTCAACAATTCTTTCACCCTGCTCAAGACGCATTTTTGTGTCAGCGTCAAGGTCGCTTCCGAACTGAGCAAATGACTGCAGCTCACGATATTGTGAATACGCCAGCTTAAGCGTACCTGAAACCTTCTTCATTGCTTTAATCTGAGCATTACCGCCAACACGGCTTACGGAAATACCGGGGTTTACCGCCGGCATAACGCCTGAATGGAAAAGCTCAGTTTCCAGGAATATCTGACCGTCTGTAATAGAAATTACGTTTGTGGGAATATACGCCGAAACGTCGCCTGCCTGTGTTTCAATAATGGGAAGTGCGGTAAGCGAACCTCCACCGTATTCGGGTGCAAGGCGTGCTGCTCTTTCCAGTAGTCTTGAATGAAGATAGAAAACGTCACCGGGGTATGCCTCACGTCCCGGAGGACGGCGAATAAGAAGTGAAAGTGCACGGTATGCTACAGCGTGCTTTGAAAGGTCATCATATACCACCAAAACGTCCTTGCCCTGATGCATGAAATACTCACCAATGGCACAGCCAGAATAGGGAGCAATATACTGGAGGGGAGCAAGCTCGCTTGCCGTAGCCGCAACAACTGTTGTATAATCCATTGCACCGCTTTTTTCAAGTGTGTCAACAAGCTGTGCAACGGTGGACTTTTTCTGACCTATAGCAACATAAATACAGATAACGTCCTTACCCCTCTGATTAATGATTGTATCAAGACCGATTGTGGATTTACCCGTCTGACGGTCACCTATAATAAGCTCACGCTGACCGCGTCCTATGGGAATCATAGAGTCGATAGCTTTGATGCCCGTCTGAAGAGGAACACTTACAGACTTTCTTTCAATAATACCGGGTGCGGGGGATTCGATGGGGCGACGTTCTTTTGTTTCAATAGGTCCTTTTCCGTCGATGGGCTGACCGAGAGCATTAACAACTCTGCCAATCATCGCCTCGCCTACGGGAACGCTCACTACTGCACCTGTACGCTTAACAATGTCACCCTCACGGATGGCAGAGTCATCACCTAAAATAACAAGGCTTACAAGGTTTTCCTCAAGGTTAAGTGCCATTGCCGCCTCACCGTTTGAAAACTCAACAAGCTCGTTGCTCATGCAGTTGTCAAGCCCTTTTACCTTTGCAATACCGTCACCGACTTCAACAACATAGCCGGTTTCCTTTTGCTCGGTTTTATTGGAATAATTTTTTATTTGGTCTTTTATAATTTTACTGATTTCATCGGATTTAAGCTGCATTATTTCACCTTCAATCTATTTGTTCGGAAGAAAGCTGTGCCTTTATGGCATCGAGCCGTGTACGCACGCTTGCATCCGTCTGTGAATTCTGTGTTCTTAAAATGATACCGCCCAGGATTGATTTGTCAACCTTTGCTTCAAGCTGAATTTTTTTGCCGTACTCTTTTTCAAGCTTTGAAATAAGCTTTGCTTTAAGCTCATCACTTAGGGCTACGGCTGTTATGGCGGTAACATTCTCAATGTTATTCTTTTTACAGTAAAGCTTTTTGTATTCTTTTACACAATCGGAAAAAATGTGTGTACACTTTTTCTCACTCAAAAGCTTAAGGAAATTTACTACATATTCATGGGCAGAAGAAAATGCTTCTTCAATAAGGGAAGTCCTTTGCTCCAAAGAAAGGGTAGGGGAGTTAAGAAGGACGGTGTATTCTCTGTTGTCCCTTATGATAGCATCAAGCTCTGATAACTGCTCCATAAAAACATCGCAAAGGCTTTCATCTTCAGCGAGCGAAAATAACGAAGCGGCATAGACATGGGCAAAGGAACTCATTTATCTTCACCTCTGCCGTCTATAAAATCTTCTACAAGCCTTTCGTAGTCGCTTTCATTAATGTCTTTTTCAATAACCTTTTGTGCAACGGAAATTGCGATGGAAGCAATATCGCTTTTGATTTCGCTTACTGCGGCTTTTTTCTCCTGCTCAATCTGCTTTTCTGCCTTTTCCATGGCAGCCTGAGCTTTTTTCTGTGCCTCGGAAACTATTGCCTCACCCTTAAGGGTTGCCTCACGGGTAGCTTCTTTCATGATTTTAGAAGCTTCTTCCTTTGCCGCGGAAAGCTTCTCCTTATATTCGCTTTCCATTTCCTCAGCGTTTTTTTGTGCATCTTCAGCCTTTTTATACATTTCGCCCACTTCGTTTTCACGCTGGGAAAGTATGTTTGTAACAGGCTTAAAGAGAAGTTTTTTTAATATAAAAAGCAGGAGAAGCAGGTTTGCCCAGGTGAATATTATAGTCCACGGGGCAATCGACACAAATTCCTGAAATTTTTGCATTTTTTAACCTCCTCATTGTTTTTGCAGGGCAGCTTTGAGCTGCCCTAACGACTTCAATTAAATGAAGGGGTTAGCAAAGAGGAGAATCATTGCAACAACAAGACCGTAAATACCTGTTGATTCTGCAACCGCACAACCAAAGAGCATTGTTGATGTGATTTCACCCTTTGCTTCGGGCTGACGGCCTACTGCTTCCGCAGCTTTACCTGCCGCATAACCCTGACCGATACCCGGTCCGATACCTGCGATCATTGCAAGACCTGCACCGATAGCTGATGCTGCTTTAATAATTGCCATTTCCATAATAAATACCTCCAAAAAATATATATAATATAAATTAATATTCGATTAAAAATATTTTCTGCCGCCTTAAGCTTCACTTGGCTCGTTGGCACCGCCCACATATACCATAGCAAGCATAGAAATGATATATGCCTGCAAGAAGCTTGTAAATACATCAAAATATATTGAAAGAAGTGCCGGGAGTCCTACCTGAAGAAGCGGAATATCTCCTAAAATCGGAATCCAGCCTAAAAGTGCGTTACTGCATGCAGCCAGTGCCGCATAGATAAGCGTCGTTATAACGATACCCGAAGCGATGTTTCCGAAATGACGGAATGCCATGGAAATCGGATTTGCTATTTCACTAATGAGGTTAAGGGGTGTTATAAGTGCCACAGGCTCGGTAAAGCCTTTTAGCCAACCGCCAACGCCTTTGTTTTTTATGTTTCCAAATTGAATAAGGAAGAAAATCATAAGAGCAAAGGCAAGTGTTGTATTAAGGTCACCGGTAGGTGCACGCATACCTGTAAGCCCTGAAAGGCTGCTAAATATAGAATAGGC
The DNA here is from genome assembly GCA_045545055.1 of Clostridia bacterium. Classification (GTDB taxonomy): domain Bacteria; phylum Bacillota; class Clostridia; order UMGS1883; family UMGS1883; genus UMGS1883. The sequence goes on from JAZQAB010000080.1 coordinate 17,368, forward strand.
AAAAAGCGTACCTATAAGTGGGGCAAAACGGAGGTTGTGCTTTCCCATTGTGTCGCCCACCATACCATAGAGCATAGATACAAGCTTTTCTGCGATGAGCTGCCTTTTTGACGGGTTGCGAAGACTTAAATTTCTTCCTAAGATGAAAGCTATAAGGGAAACAACGGCGACAACAATCCAACCGCCGATAATAGTTTCCGTAACAGGTATTCCGCCTAAAATATTGATTTCAAACAGTATTTCGGGGCCTTTTATATTCAAGATTTTTCACTCCTTTTATTGATAAAGGGTACAATTGTTACAGCAATACGCTGGAAAAACAGCGGAATGATTGCCGCCCAAAAGTGTATATAGGGGACGTTTACTGCAATAATTACCGCCGCCGCCGTAAAAAGCATACGGACAGTATAGGTTGATGCCATATATGCTTTTGCACCATTTGGACTTTTCTCTGCCGCTTTTTTTACGCAGCGGGCAAGGTAAAAGAAATTCAGGCAAACAAAGGTGCATCCGTAAAGTGTTCCCAGAAGAATATCTGTTCTCGGCGATATAAATATTGCAAGCAAAATAAATTCAATTACACCTAAAATGAAAACTGTTATGCTTACCTTGAAAACCTCTTTGTAAACCGAGTTATTTCTTTCCATTTTTGCTTTCCTTTCCCATAACTAATTTATAAAATTTAATACATGATAATGCCGCACTTCCCAGACCGAGAAAAATTCCGATTATCATTACATAGTTTCCCAAAGAAAAGGTGCTTTTAACCCATGAGGCTATTAAAATCCACAGCAAAAAAGAAATGACTATATTAAGACCAAGCTCTGTAATAGTTCCCAAAGCCATAAGCGTTTTTCTGTCGGGATTTTTCATATTATATCCGTTCCTTTATTAAAAGTAAATAAAATGTCTGTATATTTACAAAAAATTCAATAAAATTTCAAAAAAGAAGCGAGCCGCTTCACCCACTTCGCGTCCCAGCTAAATTTCAAACGAAAATGTGTTACTCGCGATTAAATTACGCAGTTTCCTATATGACAAAAAAGAAGCGAGCCGCTTCACACTCGTCGCACCCTAACATTGCACGAACACAGTTTCATGCGAATTAAATTTACGCAAATTCCTATACGGTAAAAAAGGAGATAACTGCCACATGCGACAAATTAATTTTTGTATGGTAGCTGACTCTCCTTTTCTCGTGTCAAGCGTATTTAATTATAACCACTCCACGGGTCTTACGCTTGTTATTCCGAAGTGGTAGAGGATTGCATCGGTAATTCTTCTCGATGCATTACCGTCACCGTAAGGATTAACAGCTACACTCATTTTGTGGTATTCCTCTTCATCGGTAAGAAGCTGAGAAGCCAATGAATAAATAATATCTTCCTCTGTACCTGCTATCTTAACCGTACCGGCTTCAGCCGCTTCAGGTCTTTCCGTTTCACCACGGAGAACGAGCACAGGCTTACCAAGTGCAGGTGCCTCCTCCTGAAGTCCGCCGGAGTCCGTAAGAATAAGATGTGCCTTTGCCATTGCATTATGAAGAACGTCAACATCAAGAGGCTCAACCAAATGCACTCTGGGAATGTTTCCGAGGATTGCATTTGCAGTTTCCCTTACGGCAGGGTTAAGATGTACGGGGTAAATAACCTCAATATCGGGGAAATCACGGACAAGCCTTGCCACTGCCTTACAGATGTTTTCAAGAGGCTGACCTAAATTTTCTCTGCGGTGAGCCGTCATTAATATAAAACGCTTATCCATATCTATTCCTTCAAGGGGAGTTCCAGCAAAGGAAAAATCACGCTTAATAGTAGTTTTAAATGCATCAATTACAGTATTTCCCGTTACAAAAATACTATCGGGGTTTATCCCTTCATTTATGAGATTTGCACGGTTATTTTTCGTGGGTGAGAAATGAAGGTCTGCAATAGCTCCCGTAAGGCGGCGATTCATTTCTTCGGGGAAAGGAAAATACTTGTCATAAGTACGAAGTCCTGCCTCAACGTGACCAACTTTTATCTGATTGTAGTATGCCGCCAGACTTCCTGCAAATGTGGTTGAGGTGTCACCGTGAACAAGCACAAGGTCAGGCTTTTCCTGACGGAAAACCTCTTCAAGACCTGTAAGTGCTTTCGTGGTAATACCTGCAAGGGTCTGTCTTTCGGTCATAATATTAAGGTCGAAATCCGGCTTTAAATCAAAGAGATTCATTACCATATCAAGCATTTCGCGGTGCTGTGCGGTAACGCAGACCTTGCAGTCAATTGAAGGGCGTGATTTCAGCTCATAAATAAGCGGTGCCATTTTAATTGCTTCCGGTCTTGTGCCGAAAACGGTAAATACTTTAATCATAACTTCCTCCCTGTATTATTTGTGTGTATTATCTTCTTTTTCTGAGTGTAATTCAATAATATGAGGCGTTGCCCAAAGGAACAGCACAAAGCCTACGATAACGGCAAGGAAAACCCACCAGGATATCGCACCTGTTGCAATGAGAGCAATTGCCGCCGCACAAAGAACAATGCATAACATATATATTGTAGAAACAGCCTGTTTTTGCGAAAAACCGGCATCTATCAATCTGTGATGCAGATGTCCTCGGTCAGGGGACATAATCGGCTGATGATTTTTGAGCCTTCTGAGGATTGCCGACGCAGTGTCAAATATGGGAAGACCAAGAATAAGAAGGGGTGCCGCAATACTTATAACGGCATAGCCCTTAAAAAGCCCCTGCACGGATATTGTTGAAAGCACAAATCCAAGGAAAAGCGAGCCGGTATCTCCCATAAAGAGCTTGGCAGGGTTAAAGTTATAGGGGAGAAAGCCTATACATGCTCCTGCAAGAGCACTTGTCACAAATGCAACAACAGGCTCCCCGACTATAATTGCTATACATAAAAGAGTCAAAGCAGAAATAGAAGAAACTCCGCAAGCAAGTCCGTCAAGTCCGTCAAGAAGATTGATAGCATTTGTAATTCCCACAATCCATATAACGGTAACGGGAATTGCCGCCCAACTCAGACCGATATATCCGTAATCGGATATAAATGAAGGAACACGGATAAAGTCAATCTGAAGTCCCATAAGAACGGGACAAAGTGCGGCAATAAGCTGAACCCCAAGCTTAAGCTTTGCACTCAGTGCGTATATATCATCGAAAATACCCAAGGTTACAATAATTGCACAGCCAATCAGTATTCCTGCAAGCTCCTTTGTGATATTTGCAAAGGCTACTGTGCTTATAACAAACCCTAAGAAAATTGCCAGCCCCCCAAGCCTTGCCGTGGGCTTTTTGTGCATTCGGCGGTTATCCTTGGGAATGTCTACCGCACCGATTTTGAAGGCAAGCCTTTTTACAAAGGGAGTGGTGATGAATGTGATTATAAAAGCTACAATAAAAGTAATCAGTATGTTGTTGTTGCTTATCATAACAGTTACCTCTTTTGATTATATGATAAATCCCACTTTTTTCTTTACCTTAGTCAGTGTACGGCGAGCTATTCCATATGCCGCTTCTGCTCCTTTTTTATATATGCCCTCAAGGTAATCACGGTTTTTCATAAGCTCATCATATTTTTCTTGAATGGGACGAAGATGCTCTGCCACAGCTTCTCCTACGGCAAGCTTGAAATCGCCGTAACCCTTGCCGGAAAATTCAATAACTGCTTCATCAATTGTTTTTCCCGTAACGGTTGAGTAAATGGTAAGGAGATTGTTCACTCCGTCCTTGCCCTCTCTGTAAGAAATTTCTGCCTCAGAGTCGGTTACGGCTCTCTTAACCTTGCGAATAATGTCCTCAGGCTTATCAAGCAGGAAAATGCAACCGTTGGGATTTGGGTCGCTCTTACTCATTTTTGCCGTGGGAGTCTGTAAACTCATAATCTTTGCACCGGCACTCTTTTCGGGAATGTATGCATCGGGAATTACGAAGGTGTCACTGTAGAGTGTGTTAAAGCGGTGTGCAATATCTCTTGCAAGCTCCAAATGCTGTTTTTGGTCAACACCTACGGGAACAAGGTCTGTCTGATACAGAAGAATGTCTGCCGCCATCAGAACAGGGTATGTGTAAAGCCCTGCATTTATATTTTCGGGGTGCTTCTGACTTTTGTCCTTGAACTGCGTCATACGATTAAGCTCACCCATCTGTGTGAAACAATTTAAAATCCAACTAAGCTCTGCGTGCTGGGGAACATGGCTCTGAATGAACATAATGTTCTTCTCCGCATCAAGTCCGCAGGCAATGTACTGAGCAAGCAGGGAAAGAGTATTCTTACGAAGCTGAGAAGGCTCCTGCCTTACTGTGATTGCATGCATATCCACCACGCTGAAAATACAGCTATATTCGTCCTGAAGTGTAACCCAGTTTTTAAGTGCTCCTAAATAATTACCGAGAGTCACGGAATCACTGGAGGGCTGAATGCCCGAAAAAATCACTTTTTTATCATTAATCATAAATAGATACCTCTTTTGCCATTTTACATATCTTTCTATATTCTACCACAATTGACTTAATTAGTAAAGTTTTTTTTGGAAATTCATAAAAGCTTCACAAAAAACTTCGTAAAAACCACCAAAAAGCACCCGAACGGGAAATTTGTTGTTGACTATTTTGAACAAGTGTACTATAATTATAATGTTAGAATTGTGTAAATTGTGCTTAAAAACTGCGGAAAAAGAGGGTGCTAAGAATGAACAGCGGCGAAAGAATATGGCTTGCCACACCAACTATGCATGGAGAAGAGCAGCTCTTTATAAAAGAGGCTTTTGATACCAACTGGGTTGCTCCTCTTGGTAAAAATGTGACAGAGTTTGAAAATGAAATGGCACATTTTGTTGGGGTTAAGGCAGCTGCGGCAATGACAGCCGGCACCCATGCACTTCATCTTGCGGTAAAGCTGGCAGGAGTCCGGAAGGGGGACATAGTTATATGCTCCGACCTGACCTTTGCTGCAACGGTAAATCCCGTCAGCTACGAAAACGGAACACAGGTTTTCGTGGATAGTGAGCGTGATACATGGAATATGGATCCTGCGGCACTTAAAATCGCACTTGAAAAGTATAAGGGGAAAGTCAAGGCTGTAATGCTCGTACATCTTTACGGCACTCCTTCTAAAATTGATGAAATAAAAGCACTTTGCGATGAATACGGAGTAATTCTCATAGAAGATGCGGCAGAATCGCTTTCGGCTACATATAAAGGAAAACAGACAGGATCTTTCGGGAAGTATGGTGCAGTCAGCTTCAACGGAAATAAAATCATCACCACTTCGGGTGGAGGAATGTTCCTTTCCAATGACGAGGAAGCTGTGCAGAGAGTTCGCTTTTTCTCTACTCAGGCAAGGGAACAAGCCCCGTGGTATCAGCATGAACACATCGGATATAACTATCGTATGAGCAATGTTGTGGCAGGTATCGGCAGGGGGCAGATGCTTCATCTTGAAGAACACAGAAAATTGAAAGAGGACATTTACATAAGATATAAAGAGGAATTTAAAGGATTACCTGTTTCCATGAACCCGTATGAGGAATACAGCGTGCCCAATTTCTGGCTCAGCTGTATGCTGATTGACGAAGACGCAACTGAAAAGGTTACCCCTGAAAAAATTCGCTTAGCTCTTGAAAAGGAAAATATTGAGGCTCGTCCCATATGGAAGCCCATGCATATGCAGCCTGTATATCAGGGATATGATTTTATCACCGCAGGAGACAATGTAGGCGAGGATATATTCCGCAGAGGATTGTGCCTGCCAAGTGATATAAAGATGACAAAAGAACAGCAACAGAAAGTAATTGATATAATCAAGGGGTTATTTTGATGTATAAAAGATGCTTCAAACGTGTGTTTGATATAATTTGTGCATTGGCGGCAATAATTGTCTTTTCGTGGCTTTTCATAGTTGTGGCAGTTCTTGTGCGGATAAAGCTGGGAAGCCCTGTATTATTCAAACAGGCACGCCCCGGACTTAACGGAAAAATATTTTATCTGTATAAATTCCGCACTATGACCAATGAATGTGATGAAAACGGAAAGCTACTTCCCGATGAAATACGCCTGACGAAATTCGGAAAGCTGCTTCGTGCTACAAGCCTTGATGAGCTTCCTGAGGCTTTCAACATCTTAAAAGGTGATATGAGCGTTGTCGGTCCTCGACCTCAGCTTGTTCGTGATATGGTTTTTTTTACAGAAGAACAGATGAAACGCCAAAGCGTAAAACCGGGGCTTTCGGGACTGGCACAGATAAGCGGCAGAAACGGAATCACTTGGGAGGAAAAAATTAACTACGACCTTGAATACATAAAAAAGATTACTTTCCTTGGCGATGTGAAGATAATTTTCCTTACAGTGTGGCGTGCTTTTGTAAAACAGGACGGTGTGTCACAGGAGGGTATGGATACCGCCGAGGATTTGGGTGATTATTTGCTCCGCACGGGCAAGGTCACCGAGGAAGAATATAATGAGAAACAGCACGAAAGTACACTGCTTATAAAGTGAGGTTAAAAAATGGCAAAAGGATGGAGATACTATAAACATGCATTGATACCTGCATGTGCACCACATGAAAAGGCTGACGTACAGGTTTTTTCCGATAAAGAGTTCTGGAAATTGAATAAAGGAATTCTTTTTGCCAGATATACAACAGATTTTGATTGTGATGAAGAAACACAGTGGTGGTATTGCATAAAAGATACCCCTATAAATCTTGAAGATATGAAAGCTAAAAAGCGTTATGAAATAACAAGAGGGTTAAAAAACTTTGATGTAAAAAAGATTGATCCTATACAGTATGGGGAACAATTGTTTATATGCTTTAATAAGGCGGCAGAGCGTTATCAGACATATAATAATCTTAATAAAAACAAGGAAAGATTTATTGAGGGGTTAAGGAAAGAGAATAACACAGAATATTATGCGGCTTTTCATAAAGAGACCGGGGTCTTGGCAGGGTATGCAGTAAATACAGTGTTTGATGACTATGTTGATTTCAGCGTAGCAAAATTTGATGTTGACTATATTAATGAACGGGTATCGGCGGCAATTATCTATACAATATTGCATGAGTACATAAATGTGCAGAAAAAAAGGTATGTTTGTGACGGGGAAAGATGTATAAATCACAAGACAAATATTCAGAATCATCTTGAAAATTTGTTTGGCTTTCGAAAAGCATATTGTAAGCTTCATATTGTGTATCGCCCGATTATGGGCTTGATTGTAAAGGTGATTTATCCTTTTAGAAAGCTTCTTCTTCCTTTTGATAAGATAAATTTGATACAAAATATTAATTCAGTTTTGAAAATGGAAGAGATTATCAGAGTTCAAAAGAAGGTAAAAAGTAATGAATGAATTGGTATCGGTAATAATGCCGTCGTATAACACAGCAAAATTTATAAAGGAAACAATAGATTCTGTCCTTAATCAAACCTATCAGAATTTTGAAATTATCATAGTAGATGATTGCTCTACCGATAATACGGATGAAGTCGTAGCTGAAATTAAGGATGAAAGAATCAAGTATATAAAGAATGAAAAAAACAGCGGTGCTGCAGTATCAAGAAATCGTGCACTAAGAGAAGCAAAAGGCAAATGGATTGCATTTTTGGACAGTGACGATGTGTGGATTCCCGAAAAGCTTGAAAAACAGATTGCTTTTATGAAGAAAAATGGCTATGCGTTTTCGTATACGCAGTACGAAGAAATGGACGAAAAATCAAATCTGTCGGGTGTATATGTAACCGGCCCCCAAAAAATTACAAAAACGGGAATGTACAATTATTGTTGGCCCGGTTGTCTTACGGTAATGTATGATGCCGATGTGATAGGACTTGTTCAGATTGCGGATTTAAAGAAAAACAATGACTATGCAATGTGGCTGAAAGCTATTCGGAAGACAGATTGCTATTTGCTTCCTGAAAAACTGGCGAAGTACAGAATCCGGGGCGGATCAATATCACGCCACTCAAAAACAAAGCTTATAAAGCACCATTATCTGCTCTACAGAGTAGGTGAAAACAGAAACTTTGTATCAAGCAGTATCCTGACGGTAAGGAATTTGATTTTCGGCGTTATGAAAAAAATAATTTATGTGAAAAGGAACGATAATAAATGAAAAATTCATTGGCATACAGATTAAGACGTAAATGTCAGGCTTTGGCATATAGTGTGTTAACTCCGGAACTGCTTTCAAAGATTTATTTTCGTATAGTCGTTGGGAAAAAACTTAACATAAAAAATCCAAAAACCTTTAACGAGAAACTGCAGTGGCTTAAGTTGTATCACTGGCCAAAATGTGAAGAAGCTATAATATGTGCAGATAAATATAAGGTTCGGGAATATCTTGAACAAAGAGGTTACGGGGAATTTCTGAATGATTTGTACGGAGCGTGGGATAACGTTGATGCTATAGAATGGGAAAAGCTTCCTGAACAATTTGTTCTTAAATGCAACCATGGATGCGGGTATAATATTCTTTGTCCCGACAAATCAAAGTTAGATATTAAAGAAACAAAAAAATTGCTTAAAAGATGGATGAAAGAGGATTTCGGAAAATTCAATGCGGAGCCTCATTACAGCAAAATAAAACCATATGTTATTTGTGAAAAATTCCTTGGCGGAAATATTATAGACTATAAGTATTTTTGCTTTGACGGTAGAGTGGAGTTCATGTATGTTGCAGAGGGCTTTGGAGAAGGAATAGGAGAAAAAATCAGCTTTTTCGATAAAGACGGCAACAAAGCTACATACAAGAGACTTGACTACCCTGCTTATGATGCCGCAAAAAAACCTGTTAATTTTGAAAAAATGAAGGAAATGAGCGAAGAACTTTCAAGTGAATTTCCTTTTGTAAGGGTAGACTGGTTTGAAGTTGACGGAAAAATATATTTTGGTGAATTAACCTTCACCCCTTGCGGCTGTATGATGGCTCTTGAGCCTGACAGCAAAGATGATGAGTGGGGCAAGCTTATAAATATAAATTAAAGCATTAAAGAGGGAAATAAATTGAAAAAAAACAGAATCGGAATAATAGGTCATTTCGGCGGAAATAAAAAATTTTATGACGGACAGACAGTAAAAACAAAAACACTGTATGAGGAATTAAAAAAAACAGGCAAATACGAACTAATGATTGCGGATACATACTATATAAAAACATCTCCTGTAAAACTGTTATGGCAAACACTTAAATGTTTGTGTACCTGTAAAAATATTATAATTCTTCTGTCAGGACGTGGAATGAGCGTATATTTTCCTTTGCTCTATTACTGGAGGAAAATATTTAAGACTAATGTTTACCATGATGTAATCGGAGGAACTCTTGCTAAATTTGTTGATGAACATCCTAAGTGGAAAAAATATTTGAATTCATTTAACAAAAACTGGGTTGAATTTGGAAGCCTGCGTAAAGATTTAGAGGACAGACGAGTTAATAATGTAGCCGTTATTCCTAATTTTAACCGTATAAAAAAGGTTGCTGAAGTGTCCGCTTATAAAGATACCGTCTACCGTTTTTGCACATTTAGCCGTGTTAATTTAGAAAAAGGCACGGAAGATGCAATTAACGCAATTAAAGAGATAAACGAAAAAATGGGGAATGAAACGGCTAAACTTGATATTTACGGGCCGATAGAAGATGGGTATAAGCAACGCTTTGAACAACTACAAAGCGAATTCGGTAACGATATAAAATATTGTGGTATAGTGGATTTTGACAAGAGTACAGAGGTTTTGAAAGATTATTATATGTTGCTTTTTCCGACTTTTCACGACGGAGAGGGCTTTCCGGGAACAATTATAGATGCATTCCATTCGGGGCTTCCTACAATTGCTACAGATTGGCGTGCAAACGCAGAAATAATAGAGCACACAAAGACAGGGATTATCTATCCTCGCAAAAATTTCCCCGATTTGTATTCGGCTATAGAATGGTCAATACTCAATAAAACGAAAATAGACAGTATGCGAAAGGTATGCTTTGAAACAGCAGATAAGTACCTGCCTGAAATTCTTATAGGGAAAATAGTTTCAGATATTGAAACGAAGTGAAAGAATTTGAAAACTTGGAGCAGAGATTATGAAAAAACTGTTATGCATATTAAACGGGCTTAATAATGGCGGAGCAGAAACTTTCCTAATGAAGATATATAGAAAAATTGATAGGGAAAATTATCAGATTGACTTCTGCCTGACAACTGATGAACACGGCGTATATGAGGAAGAAGCTATTGCTTTGGGCAGTAAACTGTATAGGGTTGTTTCTAAGTCGGAAAACCCCATTAAGAACTTTATGCAAATCAGAAAAATTGTAAAGAGTAACGGATACATTAGCGTGATGAGAATGAATGAACACGCACTTGCAGTACCCGATTTAATTGCCGCAAAATCAGGCGGTGCGAAAAAGCTTATTATGCGTTCCTCAAATGCAGATTCCGGATCAAGGAAGCAAAAAATATTGCACAGGGCATTTTGCTTCCTTCCCAGATTGATTCCCGATGTGAAGATAGCACCCTCAATCAAGGCGGCTGAATATACTTTTGGAAAAAGAAATGTAAAAAAGGGAAAAGTGAACTTTCTCCAAAACGGCTTGGCGGTAGACGATTTTACCTTTAATAAGGAACTTCGAAGCAGTCTTAGAAAAGGACTTAACCTTGAAGACAAATTTATCATAGGGCATGTGGGAAGATTTCAAAGGCAGAAAAATCATAAATTCTTGATAGATGTGTTTAAGGAAATTCTGAAGCAAAAGGAAAACGCCCACCTTGTGCTTGTGGGCGGTAACGGGGAACTGCTGGAGGAAACAAAGGCGTATGTCACCGAGTTAGGATTAGACGGATATGTAACCTTCCTTGGAAACCGCAGTGATGTAAATAAGCTTTTATCAGCATTTGACATGTTGGTATTTCCCTCGCTTTATGAAGGAATGCCAAATGTGGTAATAGAAGCACAGGCGGCAGGGCTTCCATGCCTGATATCCGATACAATTACCCCCGATGCAGATATTACTGGATTGGTGAAATATTACCCCCTGGAAAAATCTGTAAAAGAATGGGCAGAGGAAGCAGTGCTACATGCTTCAAGGTTTGAACGCAGAAGCTATAAAGAGGAATTTTATACTGCCGGATATGATATT
>JAZQAB010000081.1:0-39035 GCA_045545055.1 Clostridia bacterium
CCTGCTTTGTCGGCATAGTAGCTGTTAAGACCTCTTGTTGGCATAATCGTAACCTTTACCTTTTCATCAAGGGCTTCAATTTCCTTTTTCATTACGAGTGCCAGCTCTTCGTTAAAGCAATGGCTTATAACTACATCATCGCCGTTAAAGCCGTTTTCCTTTATAATTTCAAGCATAGCGGAAATTACTTTTTTCTTTCCTCTTACCTTTGTTTTAAATGCGATTTTGCCTCCGCTTTCTACTCCTACGCCCCTGAAATCAAGGCTTGATGCAAGAAAACCTGCTATCTTGCCCACTCTGCCTGCTTTTACGAGATTGTCAAAGCAGGAAAGTGCGAAAACTGTATGTATTCCGCTTACATATTCACGGGTTTTTTCAATTACGTTTTCAAAGCTTTCGCCTTTTTCTATAAGCTCTGTAAGCTTTCTGACAGTCAGTACAGACGAAGGACCCGTTGCACAGCCGTCTACCACTGCGGCATTTGTCTTTTCATTTTCACCTTCAAAGGCTTTTGTGGCAATGTCAGCACTCTGATAGCTTCCCGAAAGGTTTTTGGAAATGGTAACACAAATGTTATTTTCTCCTGCCGTCATTTTATCCGACCACGACTGAGGTGACGGACAGGCAGTAAAGCTTGCCTTCTTGCTTTTCTCCATATGTGCCATCATTGCACCTATGTCAAGAGATTCGTCATCTGTATATTCCTTATCCTCAACATTTATGAAGAAGGGTACACTTTTATATGAAACTCCCTCAATACTTTTTTCCAAATCAAATAAATCACAGCTTGAGTCGCCGATAATATTCCAATTCATAGCAATAACCTCCATAATTCGACATCAAACAGGACATAAATCCTAAATAGTCTATTATAGAGGTTATCATATCAGTGTTTTTGTTTCGTAAATTGTTTCAGGAAATTTGTTTACCCTCAGTTTACTTTGGAAAGTTCTACTGCAAATGTGCTCCCCTCACCCAAAGTGCTTTCCACGCTTATTTGTCCGTCGCACAGTTCTACAATTCTTCTAACAATGGAAAGTCCCAGTCCAAGCCCCTGCTTTGACCGTGATGAATCACCCTGAAAATAAGGGTCAAAAAGGTGCTTTTTAGTATATTCATCCATTCCTGTACCCGTGTCGGAAACTGAAATTATGATTTTATCATTTATTTCGGAAGCTGAAACGGTAATCCTTCCGTTTTTCGGTGTGTGATTTACGGCATTTGAAATAAGATTAATCCACAAATGCTGCATAAGTTCCCTGTTTCCGTCAAACATAACAGGCGGAAGATTGAGAGAAAAATCTATTTCTTTCTCCATCCACTGAGCCGATAATAAAATGCCGCACTGCCTGATTTGCTCACTAATGTCATAACGCTGTGTATCGGTTACGATTTTTTGCGAAGAAAGACGTGATAATAATATTGTATTTGTTGCAAGCCTTGATAATCGGTCTGTTTCCTCAATGATTATTTTTAGATATTCGTTTTTTTCTTCATCACTGAGTTCTTTTTCAAGGAGAAGTGAGGCAAATCCGTTTATTGAAGCAATGGGGGTTTTAAATTCGTGTGAATAGCTGTTGATGAAATCATTTCTCAGCATCTGAACGCTTCTCAGTTCCTCACACATTTTATTGAAATTGGCATATACCTTTGCCAGCGAATATCCCTTTTTAAGTGGGATTTCATAATCAAAATCACCCTCGGCAAGGTGCTTGATACCCTCGGATAGGATTCTGATTTCTTTTTTTCTTGATCTATAGAATATCATGTTCATCGGAACAAGCAAAATAACAAGAAATCCTATAACGCCTATAAGCTCAAGAGATGCTCCAAGATAAGTATTTTTTATCTCCAGTGCATCATTAATAAGCCATGTCATAAAATAGCTTCCTAAAATGGAGGTAATAACCACAGCGATTGACTGAATTAAAAATTGGGGTATTATTTTATTTGTATATTTAGAAATGTCGTCAGCATATTTTGCTATATCGTATTTAGAAATATCGGGTTTTTTCATATTATCACAGCCTTGTATCCAAGTCCTTTTATTGTCTGAATATTAATTTCGGGCATATTTTTAAGGCGACTTCGTATTCTGCTGATATGGGTTTTAACAGTTTCCTCTCCGCTTTCGCTTGTTATTCCCCATATGCTTGTCAAAAGCTGTTCCTTAGAGAAAATCTGCTCGGGATAAGAAAGAAGCTTAAAAAGAAGGTCAAACTCCTTTTTAGGCAGTTCAATGTATTCTGTATCGGAATATACCGCATATTTTTCCGAGTCCAACACAACATTTCCGATAACAATTTTTTTCTCCTGATTTATATTTGAACGGCGAAGAAGTGCTTTTACTCTCCACAAAAGCTCCTCACTGCTGAAAGGCTTGGTCATATAGTCATCTGTTCCAAGCTCAAACCCCTTTGCTTTATCGGCAAAGGTTTCCTTTGCAGTCAGAAACAAAAAAGGGGTTTCATATCCCTCGCTTCGTATTGCCGTTAAAAGCTCATATCCGTCCATGTTGGGCATCATAATATCCGCAATGATTAAATCAACACCGCCGTTATGTATAATTTCCAACGCCTCGGCTCCGTCGCAAGCGGTTTTAACAGTATAATAATCTTTCAGCCGTGCAGAGGTTAAAAGACGCATATTTCTGTCGTCCTCCGCAACAAGTATTGTAGCCATAATTCATCACCTGAAATCTATTTTATCACATAAAAAAGGAAGTGTCAATTTTTAAAATTGGCACTTCCTTTTGGAAAAGGGCGGTTCGTGAACCGCCCCTACTCTTGGAATGATTAATTCTCTATTGTAACAGACTGACTATCCATAAGAGGAACGAGCGATGCCTTACCATTCCATATAAAGAATTTCACAACGGGCTTCTCCCCTTCTGCAAATTCTATGTCGATGCTTGTTTTTTTGGTGGTATCTGTAACCGGCTCGCCAATTATTGCGTTTTGTAGTACAAGCACACCATTTTCATTTTCTTTAAAATATGCAATTACGGGGATTCCTGTCTTTCCCTCAATATCCGCCTGTGCGTAGATTGTTCCCGATTTGGTAATTACTTCGATTTCCGTAGGTTCATTCACAATAAGCTGCGGACGGAGAGCTTCAGAAGCACCCATATTGTAGAGTCTGAGACCGTTATTATATGTGGTTGTACCGTCTGTATTGGATAAATGGTAAACAACATATATTATGGCATACTTAGCACCTGCGTCCTGCTCGTCCTTTATATATTTTGATATATCAATCGTCCTGTCAACATTGGTTGTTCCCGTTTTTATTACGGTTGATTGTACATAATTACTGCTGAATGAAGGAAATGATTCTTTTGTCGAAAAGGTTTCGCTTTCCCCTTTGCTAACACCTGTGGTGCCAAACTCCGTGTCCCATTTTCCATTTCCGGAATACACACGTATATATCCGCCGCTTTTTGCCTGAGAGCCTTGGAGTCGGAGCAGTGCAGTATTAATCTTGCCCATCTTTGTAAGGTCAAATTTATATGCTGCATATCTACGGTCTCTTTTTGATGTATCTGCAATTTTTACGTTGTCGGCAATCAAATTATATGTTCCGCTGTCTGCGGCGGAATAATCTACAGTATAATTGTAGGACTGTGTATCAGTATTGTAAGTTTGTGTAATTATCACAGTATCACTTGGATAATAATTATTATCGTTATCTGCCATAAATTTTGCATTATTACTTCTTTTCCATACAGCGGTAAAGGTGGTGTTCTCTGTAATTACAGCCGTGCTTCCAAGTGCGTATGTATTACCGTTTAAATCAGTCCAGTGGCTAACCTCATAGCCGGGGCGTGTAAGTTCCTTTTCAAGGGTAATTGTACCCCCGTTTTTCACATATTCGGTTTCTGATGCCTCCGAACCACCGTAGCTGTAGGTGACCTTTAATACAGGAACTATTTTCATTTCTACACGGCGAAGTGTGCTGTCATATTCTGCTTCAATGTCCATACATGAGTTAAATAAAGACTGTGGTGCAAAAAGGACATTATTTTTGGGCTGCGTTACATTGGAAAGCGTAACTTCTTCCCCGTTTTCAACTATGGTAGAACTGTCTGCACTAATTGAATATGTAACATATTCTTTTCTTGCATTAATAGCAGTGCCGTTTACAGAAACAGTATAACCTGCTTCTTCCATTACCTTTTTGACCGGCATATAAATTTCACCGTTTGCAAGATATGGCATCTCAGTGTCTGTAAAGCTGAGTGTACTTCCGTCTACCATTATACGGTATTTATCCGCATCGCTTGCAAGGAGAATTTCGTCAGATTTGTCAACGGTCAGTGTGCCGTCAAGGTATTTTTTATATGTGTTGAAATCATAAATCATTGTTCCCTGACTACAGGTACCGACTAACACCTCGTCACCTGCAGGTGTAAATTCAAGGGTTTGTATATTACGGGCTGAGGGAAGCCCCTTTACAACGTGCCATGTTTTACCGCCGTCGTAGGTTTCGTACAGACCGGTGGTTTTTGTTTTTCCATCGGGTCCGTTGGTACCTGCAATAAGATGATTTGCATCATTGGGGTCTTGTACGATTGCATCAATGCTGTTGGTAACATCTCCCAACTGTGTAAGTCCGTTGGTGTTACTATATGAGGTTACTCCGCCTGCAGTTGTACAACGGAATATATAACCACTATAGCTTGTTACCCAGCAAACAGTTTTATCAAAATGGTCTGCTTCGATTGCTCTCGGAGCACTGAAAACAGTTTCGTCATATCTGGTATCAATCGCACTCCACGTTTCACCGGCATCTGTTGAAAGCATCACATTCTTTCCGCTTGCACTGAAAAGAAGATTGGAATCAAGAGGTGAAATGTCCCAAATATTATAGCTAAGTTCCGTCCATGTTTTACCAAAATCTCTTGATTTATATTTTCCTGCGTAGATTATGCCGTTATTTGCATAATCACTGTGGAACTTAATTACCTTACATGCACTTGTGTACTGGATTGCATTTCCGGAGGAATCCTTTACAACCGCCCATGTCGAGCCACCATTGGTTGATTTATAAAGTGTTTGATTTGACCATCCTCCCTTGGTCATATAAATATTGTTTTCATTAGTTGGGTCAATTCCGACTGCACCGATTGTTCCATTGTCAGTTGTTTTTATAGCGGTAGGGTAACTGCCCTTTGTGTATGCAGTATCGGTCACAGCCATACCGCGGTCTGTAAAGGGAATCCAAAGTCGTCCCTTTGAATCAAATACAAAGCCGTTTGCATAATTACCGCTATAGCCTGCATTTGACCAGAAGAAGGTCTTACCGCCGTTTGTAGATTTGTACATTACATCGCCGTAGGAGAAAAATACAATATCGGGATTTGATGAACAAATTTCAAGAGCCTCTGTATTATAGCCTGTTGACCGTGTAAAGGTGTCTTCATTTACAGCCGCTATATTATCGGAACGATACCAATTAGCACCGTTATTATCGCTGTAGCGATACTGATGTGCCGCATTTGTATATACCAAATGCAAACGACGTGTATTACCGTTACCGGGGTAGCTTATCTTAACTACCATAGCTTTGTTCTTGTCGGCATAGTAATAACTGTTAATTGGACTCCAGCTTGTACCTGAATTTTTTGTTTCGTAAAGTCTTGAGCTTTCACCTGTAAAAATTGCATACCAGTGCGTAGAATCCTTGGGGTCAACGGCAATAGAATATGCACCGGTGGTATTTGTGCTGATATTCTTGCTCACCCAGCTTGTACCGCCATTGGTGCTGAGAGAAATACCGCTTGTGGAGGTAGCTGTAACAAGGGTTTTTCCGTCGCCGGAAACCCACAGGGCAAATACACCGCCGGAGGTTGATGTATCTACTGTTACCTCGTTTCCCTCGCTGTCGTTTGAGTCCTCATAGTTCTCATCATCATCTACATCTGTAGAAGCATCGGGCGTGCCGATACACTTCCAGTTTTCTCCGTCGTCGGTTGATTTATATACGCCCTCACGGGAGAGAACGTAAACATTCCCGTTATCATCAAACTGTATAAGTTCCTGCGAAGCACCGTTTACAAGGAAAAGTGCATGAAGCACCTGCTCCCATGTTCTGCCGCCGTCCTTTGAGCGGTAAAGTCCGTCCATGGAAGTGTTTTTAAGACTTTTCGCAAGACCTGTTCCTTTTGCACTCTGAATGCAGTAAACAAGATTTTCTTTTGTGGGGTGAAATTCTATCCCCATTACTGCACGCATATTGATATTGTCGGTTACGCTGTACCAATTTTCGCCGCCGTCAACGCTTCTCCAAAGTCCGCCCATATCTGTTCCGAAAAGAACAAGATTCGGATTTACGGGAGAAACTGCGGCTGACATAATCATCTGTCCGCCTTCACCTCCGCGAAGTCCTTTTTCTGCATCGACCTTTCTCTGCATATGGTACATAGTAAGCCACGGGGTGTAGCGTGTGGCAGTGCTTTTAATCGGATAAGGCTCGTAAAATGCCTCCTCCGTGCTTTCCATAAGTGCAGGGTCGGAGAATTTCAACGGTGCAGCAAAAACACAAGTAGTCAATACTGCTATTGAAGTGATAAAGGATATAAGCTTTTTCATTTTCAGTTTTCTCCTTTTAGAAAATGTGAATACTGTAGGGGTGGATATTATCCGCTCGCAGAAGGACAATCCCTCCGTCAACCTTACGGTTGCCACCTTCCTTTATACAAGGGAGGCTGAGGTCGCCCCTACGTTTTGTTTTTTAACTCAAAAGAAAATTGGAGATTTTCATCCGTAATTTTCAATTTTCAACTTTCAATTTTCCATTTGAATTGTTTCTTTGAAATTTTCTGCCACCATCTGCAAAGTATATGCTTCTTCTCTGTCCTTCGGTTTTGAAACCTCATACATAAACACACCGTTAAAATCAAGCTGTTCAAGCTTTGAAATAACGTTTTCCCAGTTTATTTTTCCGTCACCGGGAAGTCGATGCATTTCGCAGTCAAGGTCGCAGTCTGAAACGTGCGTGGCAACGATTCTTCCCCTCATGCCTGCTTTAAAAAGTGCATCAAGATAATCTTCCGGAGACTCAAGCAAGCTGTGATTTGTGTCAAAGCACACTTTTAAATCGGGAATATTTTCAAGAAGATATATCATTTCACGGCTTCTGCAACAAATGTGGTCGGGCTTCATGTTTTCCACCGCAAGGGTTACGCCTAAGCTTTTACAAAGTTCATTCACACGTTTTACTTCTTCCAAGGTCTGCTCAAGATAAGCCTGCCTGTCAGGGTAAAGCTCGTCATATCCGCATGAGGGGTGAAGCACCATTATTTTAATTCCGATTTTTGCCGCAGCACAAATTGCTTTTTCAATAATTTTGTATGCTTCTTCCCTTTTTTCCTTGTCGGGAATTGAAAGGCTGACCTCCATTGAAAAAG
Organism: Clostridia bacterium; assembly: GCA_045545055.1. Lineage (GTDB taxonomy): Bacteria > Bacillota > Clostridia > UMGS1883 > UMGS1883 > UMGS1883. Next base: position 7,409 of record JAZQAB010000081.1, read on the forward strand.
GAGTATGGAATGTAGCAAATTCTACCTCCTGTGACAGAGCAATTTCTTTAATCTTTTCGGGGTGTTCGTAAAAATCAAGCTTTTCATAATCACCCGTCCATACTGAAAGGGAAAGCTCGGCATATTTTATGCCTGCATCGAGGTATTTTTTAAATCCGTCTACTGTATGATTCTTGCTTCCTCGGAGAATACAAGAAGATGCTCCGAGCTTCCATGAATGCCTGTCTGTCATAATATCAAGTCCTTTAATATTATTTTGTGTTTATTTCAACACGGCGAAGTTCCCCGTTCCACTCTACCCTTGCATCAAGGTTTTCTGAAATAAAACGAAGGGGTACCATGGTTCTCGAATTATATATGTTCGGAGCTACATCAAGGGTTACAGAACTTCCGTTTACCTTTGCGACTGTGCTTCCAATCTGAAGCTCAATTACGGTATCGCCTCTTGTTGCTTTTACAGAGCGTGTTTCTGCTATCCATTCTACACTTGCACCCATTTCCTCAAAAATCTTGCGGAAAGGAACCATCGTTCTGCCGTTTTCGATAAACGGAGCCTGGTCAAAGGAAAGCGTGAGTCCGTCCTTCATTACACGGATTTTATTTGCATCACCGGGAAGAAGGACTTCGTTTGATTTATCCACCTTGAGCGTACCGTCAAGGTACTGTTTATATACATTAAAATCATAGAGAATATTTCCGCTGCTGCATGTACCGAGGAAAACCTCGTCACCATAGGGTGAAAATTCAATTGTGTTTACAATTCTTGCTGCCCACATGCCCTTTACCACGTGCCAGTTCTGTCCACCGTCATAGGTTTCGTAAAGACCGCAGGTTTTTGTTGCCCCGTCAGAGGAGGTCATTCCCATTAAAAGATGATTGGGATTTTTGGGGTTCTGACCGATTTCGCAAACGCTGTTTACTGCATCACCGAATTTTACAATGCCGTTATTCTTATTGAATACTTTCTGTGTGTCACCTGTAACTTTTACCACATCACCGTTGTAGCAGCCTACCCAAACGGAGTCCTTGTCTGCCACATCGGCACGGACAACCTTAGGCTGGCTTTTAATATCCGCAATGTCCGTCCATGTACTGCCACAGTCGGTGGATTTGCGGATTACATTGCCGGTAAGTCCATAAAGCACATTGGAATCCACGGGAGAAACGGAGGAAATGCTCTTTGCGTTTTTCTGCCATGTTCGCCCGTTATCAAGTGATGTATACTGATTGGTATATATCATATTGGGGTTGTTTTTGTGATACTCAAAAACAGTATAGTTTGCCTTAGGAATATCGCTGAAGGTTTTCCACGTTTTACCGTAGTCATAGCTTTCCATAAGCGTCTGGTCTGACCAGCCGCCTTTGGTGATGAACACATGCTCGGGGTTATTGGGGTCAATTTCCACCTGACCGATAGTTCCATCGACATCAAGACGTGTAAAGGTGGGATATGTTCCTTTTTTATAGGGTGCGTTACTTACCGCTACGCCACGGTCGGTAAATGCAATCCACATATTGCCTTTTTGGTCAATGTCGAAGTCACGGGCGTAGTTACAGGAGTAGCCACCGTTGGAATATGTAAAGGTAGCACCGCCGTCTGTGGATTTATAAATATTATCACCGTAAGAGAAAATTACAAGATTATGATTTGTGGGGCATATTCCTATTCCCTCCACATAGTAGCCCGTAGATTTTGTGAAGGTATCCTTATAGGGAGACTTTGGTTCAATCCATTTTTTGCCGCCATCGTCGCTGTAGCGTATGGGGCGTGACATTTCCGTGTACAAAAGGATAAGCCTTGTGATTCCCTTTTCGGGGATATAAAGTGCTCTTACCACAAGCGGTTTATTTTTGTCGGCATAGGAATAATAGCCTATAGGCTCCCATGTTTCGCCGTGGTTATATGAATGGAAAAGCCTTTGTGCTTCACCGGAGAAAATAGCATACCAGTGGTTCTCGTCCTGAGGGTCAACCGTAAAGGAGGTTGCCTGTGCTTTAAGAGAGCCGTTTGCCTGCTTCCAGAAGATACCTCCGCTGGTGCTTATGCTGATACCGCTTTTTCCCGTAGCGGCAACGAGGGTTTTTCCGTCACCCGATACCCAGAGAGAGTATACACCGCCTTTTCCCTCGGCATCGACAATACCCGTATGCTCCCAATTTGCACCTGTGTCGGCTGATTTATAAACCCCTTCGTTAGTTAATACATATACGTTTTCAGCATCATCAAAAGCAATAACATTGTGAGTAGTGGCGTTTGTAAGCATTGTTGCATGAAGCACATGCTCCCATGTGTGACCGCCGTCCGTTGTGCGATAAAGTCCGTCCATTTTGGTGTTGTTAAGCTTACTAAGAGAAGAAGAATCTACGCCCTTTGTACCCTGCACCGAGAAAGCCACGTTTTCCTTTGAAGGGTGGAAAACAATGTCATTAACACTGCGGAAATTGGAATTATCGTTAACGGCATACCAATTGTCGCCACCGTCAACACTTCTCCAAATACCTGCCATGTCGCTACCCATCAGCATCAGGTTGGGGTTTACGGGAGAAATGGCAAGGCTCATTACCATCTGACCGCCCTCACCTCCACGGATTCCCCGTGCGTAGTGGTCTGCCGTTTCCATGTGCTGCATGGTGAACCACGGAGTATAGCTTGTGGCATTAAGAGCAATAGGATAAGGCTCGTAGGAAGCCACATCATCCTTGTCGAGCAATGCAGGGTCGGCATATTTCACCGGTGCAGCAAATGCACAAGTGGATAATATCGCTATTAGGGTGATAAGGGATATAAGCTTTTTCATTTTCATTTTCTCCTTTTAGTAGATGTGAATACTGTAGGGGTGGATATTATCCGCTCGCAGAAGGACAATCCCTCCGTCAACCTTACGGTTGCCACCTCCCTTTACACAAGGGAGGCTGAGGTTGCCCCTACACTTTGTGCTTTAAATCAAAAAGTCAAAATGGAAAATGTTTTCGCATTCTCAATTTTTGATTTAAACCCCGACTCTTTGGGGCACGCACTTGCGTGCCCCGTCGGGTTTGTGTAAATCTATTTAGGTATTGATTTGTTAATTACTGATCACTTGCTGTGGTAATTGTAATAGTGGGAGCATAACCGGATTTTCCCGGCCAGTAAAGTCGGAATCCTCCGTTCCAGTTCGCACGTGATGCCGTATAATACACGAAAATTGTTACCGTTTGCTTCCCTGCTTCTGCTTGTGATTTAAGATACTCTGTAACATCAGTAGTGAAAGTTCTGTCTGTTATCGTAGAACTACTTGATACACTGCTACTTGCAAAATAACTTGTGGGTAAAGCCGGGTTTGCAAAATCACTGTCATAGTTTCCGCTTCCTGCAAAGAATTGCAAGGAGCCTCCATTATCGACTTTAGCTGCACTGAGATCTATTGTTGCCGAGGTAATATTTTTAATATCTCTAAGATCAATCTCAAATAGTGCATAGCGTGATTTTTTCTCCGCTGTATTATTTATAATATTGTAAGAGCCGTTGTGAGTTGAACGCTCCGTTGCCGAATATGTATAATTGCCGCCTTCCAATGTCGTTCTTTCTACGCTTGCAGCTTTAGATACACCCATTCTCGCCGTGCCACCCACATATTTAAACTGTGCTACAAACTCTACATTCTCGTCGGGCATTGTGAAGGAGTCGCCTGCCTGATAGGTTGCAGTTCCAAGCTTCCAGCCTGTGAACACATATTCACCTACAGATATCGTCCGTGAGAAGGTATTCTCAGGAAGAGTAATAGTACTTCCTGCAAGCTTGCTGATAGCAACGGGAGCTGTGCCTGTGTAATCGGCAGAAGGTGCTACGAAGGTAGCCGTTCTTGCCTCTTGCCACTTCGCTGTAAACTCAATATCCTTTTCCGTTACAAGAATCTCATCGCCGGGCTGATAAGTATTTACACCATCTGTCCAGCCGATGAATTCCCAACCGATATATGTGAACGGGTTTTCGGGAAGTGTTATCTTCTTTGTGCCGTCGGCAATTGACCAGATATCTGCCGGTGCTTCACCTGTTGCCGTATTTGCACCGCTTACAAAGCTATGCTTGTAGCTGGTTTCCCAAACAGGATAGAAGTATGCATGATGTGTAAGCGTACACTCGCTTCCTGCTGTCCATACAGTCTTTCCGTCACTCCAACCTACAAACATATCGTTACCATGAGTAAGAGAAAGATCTGTGTTTGAAGGAATTGTAATCTTGCCGTAAACGTCACCCTTGGTGGTGCTGATAATGCTTCCGCTGTAGCTGTCATAGAAGGTAGCTTTAAGCTCGCCATACTTATCCTTATCGCTTGCCTGACCCTTGTAGTAGTGGAATGCACGGTTTGTTCCATAGCCAAGCTTTGAAATATAGATTGTAGCACCCTCGCCTGCGGAGGAGAATTTCACAATCTTGCTGTCGGTCATCGGCTCGTAGATAAGCTCTTTTCCCGAAACCTCGTAGATATATCCGCCGGAGGGCTTTGCAAGAACCTCGGAGTATTCGGCATTAAAGTTGTTGGGGTCAGTTACTATGCTGTAGAAGCCACCCTCCCAATCGTAGATATAGCCTCCGCCGATACGAATTCTTGAGGAGAAGTAGTTGCTATTCTTTATAGTCTGTGTTTTGTAATCAAAATATTTACTGAAAGCTGTAACATATCCCCTTGTATTTGCCTTGTAGGAAATTGAATCGCCTACTGCCAAATCAGAGGGAATTGTAACCTTACCCTTTTCCTCGTCCTCAGGTCTTACGTAGATGTTAGATTCCACGCCGTTGCGTACAACGGTGATTCTACGCATCCATTCATCATCCTTTTGAGCAAAGGAGATTTTCGCCACTACATACATGACATCCCTGTCAGTGATGGAACCTCCGCCGCCTAAGCCCTTGAAGCAGCCTGCTATAGCTACCAGTCCTTCACTGCCGAGAGTATAGAGCACAAGAGATTTATGCCAATCTTCATCGGGCACTGCGGAATAGGAAACCGTTTCATAATCCTCATAGGGTGTCGGGATAACATTTCCCTGATCGTCCGTTACCTGGGGAATATTTACACACATAGTTTCCTTATTAAGAGCAATAAGTGATTTCGGAATTCCGGCTACATTAAACGCAGCATCGTAATAGTAACCAAACTTGTCATTTTTTAAATAAAGTCCATTTGTACGGATTTTATTATTTTGTTCAGTCGTATAGAGCGGATTATTGTAATTATCCGTGTCAATTTTCTTGTAGAGGGTGGTTTTCTTATCCTCGTTTGCCCCGAGCGTTGGAGTATCAATATAGGAAATCTTACCCTCTGTATCAAATCTGTAGATTACAAATTCCTTCGGCTCGGTATTTCCTGCAAAGAGAGGACAGCTTGAAGCATCGTTAAGAGCCTTGTCTATAATATCCTTAATTTTGTAGCTCTTTCCGTCAATCTTCACCTTTTCGGAGAGCTCATATATGAATGGTTCCTCATCGCCCTCCTTGAGCATCATAACCTCTACTTTTTTCTTCCATTCCTCGTAGCCAAGCTTTATCATGTAGCCTACATTGATATCCTTTTCGGCAACACTTTCACACTCTACAATATAACCGAAGGCATCAACGTATACATCATAGGTTTCGCCCAGCTTCACACTGCTGACGAGTGCACTGCTCACATTTTCGTACTGCTTGCCTCCGAAATAAAGGATACCCTCATCGTCTGATTTTGCAGTAAGAGGTGATGTGAATTTTTCCTCGGAAACGAAGATTTCAAGGCGAGCATTGTCATAGGATTTTCTGATTGAAATCACGTTATCCTTCTGAATGTCGGCAAGAGTGATTACCTTGCCGTCTTTTCTGATTTCGTAGTACTCAGTATCCTTCAAAGCAACAGGCTCGTCATCCTTTACGTAGATGATGCCCTCCTCGTTGGTATCCACGCTTACAACTATTTTGCTTTCGTACTCATCGATAAATGCCATATCGTAAGCAGAACCGTTTCTTGCAATAAGCTTGATTGAGCCACGGGAAATATTGTACCAATCCACATTGAAGTAGGTCGGGTCGAACGCCTTGCCGTTATAAATAACATTGGCATTTTTGGAAATCTGTGCATCACGGTAATTTCCGTTGTCATCATATTTAATGGTGACTGTATCGCCCGAAACGCTGATGCCCTCAATATCACGAGCCTCAATTTCAAGCTCCTTGGTATGCTTCTTGGAAATAGAAATGATTGTATCAAAATCATCTTTTCTGTAGAAGCCCTCTACATTGTAGCCGAGATAGGACTGATACTTATCGCCGGCATAGTAATATTTATCGTCTATAAGAAGATGATCCTCCTTATATTCTCCGTTTGCTTCAATATTTGTAATGCCGTTAGCCTTTACAACACCTTCAAATTTATAGGTATCGTACCACAGCTCCATGTACTTTTGCTCGCTGATGGTGTATTCGATATCTGCGGTAGAGTAATGCGGCTCTACCACGTTTGCTTCAAGGACATCGCCCATCAGCTTGAAGAAACCCTCATAGGTAAGGCAGCCGTCATGGTCGAGTATCATTTCGCCCTTGTAAAGCTTGAGCTTTGTGGCAAGATTTACATAGTTCTGCGGCCATGGAAGTGAGGGGTTAAGAATCACGTCCAGACCATACACTCGGAACATCACTGTAAGTGCTTCCTCGTATGTGATGAAATCATCGGGACGGAAAAGAGTATCTTCCTTAATATAACCTGCCTCTACTGCCGCTACAAGTGACGGATAGTAAGAAGCGGTGGTGTCTACGTCTGTGAAAGGAAGTGTCTTTCCTGTAGAGCCGGCGGCTCCGTCAAAGGCAAATCTCATCACAAATTCAAGGAAATGTGCTCTTGTAATACCTTCGCCAAGGTTTGCCGGGAAGGTATCGTTTTCATTAAGTATGCCCAGTCCCATAAGGAGGGAAACTCCCTCATAAAGCTCGGTGGAGGAAGAATCAAATTCCATTTCGGCAATATCCTTATAGGTAATATTCTCCGCACCGACTGTTGTGAATAAGCCCATGCACATCGACAGTATTAAAACTACCGACAGCAGGCTTTTTATTAATTTGTTTTTCATAAATTACCTCTTTTCTGAAAGTTAGAATGAAAGGCTTCCCCTTGAGGGGAGGCTCTGCCGTAGGCGGTGGTGAGGTGCTGTGGGGAACGATGCTCACATCGTAACACTTTGCGAACATTCGAGGACGCCTATCCTTACAATTCCACCTCATCCGTCAGCTTTCGCTGACACCTTCCCCTCGGAGGGGAAGGCTTTAACAAACCTACGTTTCATTCCTTTACTGTCTGCGTAGTAATACCCAATTCGGGTGCATGGTCTGAATTAATACTGTAAACATATAACTCTCCCCATCCATTGTCGGGAGTATAGCGGAGAGTGATTGAAGAAGTTCCCTTTGAGGTGTCTATAAGTTCACCTACGTTAATATTGATACTGCCGTAATCAGCACCTGCGGAAACTGTTGTGGTAAGGCTCTTTCCGCTTTCCTTTTCAGTAACCAAAATTGTGCCGTTTTGTGTTGCTCTGCCAAAGAGGACAATATTTGCACCCTTAACGTTTCCATCTACTTTCACGGGGAAGGTATATGTGATTTCACTCTGCTTATTTCCCCTTGTGGTTAAGGTGTTAAGGCTTCTTCCTGCGTTAGCACTGTTCTTAACGGTAGAGGTTTTTCTTCCGTTTACAAAAAGCACACGCTCGCTTGCTTTTGCCGGAGTTTTCTGATAATCAATCTTGATACCCGAAATATCGGGAAGCTCTACCCAATCGGGGTCCTGAGTAATTTCAAGACGGGGACTGGTGGAGGTTGTACCCTTTGATTTCATACGGCTTCCGTCTACGCTTGCCTTTGTTTCCCATGTGTGGTAGTCAAGATAAAGACGGAGCATGGTATCGCCGTTTGCCTTGGCAGATTTCACATACTCTGTAAGGTCGAGGTATGCGGTAAGTGCCGATGCAGTCTTAGCGATTGGGTCCTCCTTATATATAGGAAGCTTGTCTGTTTCAGTCAGGGTAATTTTTTTGTTTTCGGTAAAATCAAGTGTACCGAACTTCACCCCGTCCAGACCGCTCGTAACTTCGTGCACATAGTATGTACCCCTTACATTAATTTTCGAAGCGGTAATTACAAGCTTTGCCGTCGTAAATTCCTCGGGTACATTGGTAATGTCTATTTCGTAGAACATTTCACCCGTTGCCGCAGAGGAAAGAGTATTCATTCTGTAGTAAGAAGCACTTTCGTTATGAGAGGCAGTATAAACGCCCGCCTCACTCTTGGCAACATAGGTCTGATTTGTGATATAATAGGGTGTAACTGTGGGATTCTGATTGATATAAGCCGCGTTTGAAGCAGCATCGTAGCTATATGTAAGGTTGAATCCCTTTGCAACAAAGGAGAGGGGAACAAACAATTCCTCCCCTACCATATAGGGAACAGGATTAATATCTGCCAGTGCTGTACCGATTTTACCGGTGCGGCTGTCTGCCTGGGCTACAAGCTTACCTGTTCCCAGTGTGCAGATTGCAATCTTGTCCTCCTCCATAAAATCATATTTTCCGCCGAAAAGCTCTGTCACTTCACGAAGCGGAACAACTACCTCATTTCCCGAAACGGAAATGGGATTTTGGAAAATCATTTCTTCGTTATTGATAAAAAGCTTTAAGTATGTAGCTTCCGTTTCCGCCGCAATTGCAATGCCTGTGAAAGCAAGGCAAAAGCAAACAAGAAGCGAAATAATACGGAAATTATTTTTTATTTTCATATATAATCTCCTTTCTTGCGTGCTTATGAATAAGCACGCAGCGATATGAATCTCTGTTGAGATTTGCGATATGCTCTTACGAGCTCGATATGTCCTACGGACGCGATATGTTCACTACCTAAGCGAGATTTATATCATATCGCAATCACGGCTTCAGCCGGGATTATATCGAATCCGAATGTTAATGAGGATATATCGCATTCGCCATATGGCGAATATATCGTTTTCTAATTGTTTGGGTTTTGTTCCGATTTTGGTTTTTACGTCCGTGGGGTTATATTTTACGTTGTAGGGACAGGCGTTCTCGACTGTCCGTTATCGGGAGGAGCAAGCCCCTCCCCTACGGTTGACACGTTGTGCGTTGTAGGGGAGAATATTATCCGCCCACGGGCGAGCAATGCTCGCCCCTACAATTCAGGCTTTTGGGTTTTGTTTCGATTTGGGGACATATCCCCAAATCGAAACATTTTTGCGTTAATTATAGATTAGGCTGCAGGGGTAGCTATATTAGCTTCTGTGATTCCCATGAACGGCTCAAGAGTTGTTCCGTTCCAGAAGAAACACTTAACATTTGTAGCTGTGCTATATGCTGAAAGGTCAACGGGAAGCTCACGTGTTGCTGTGTCGGGTGTAACAACCACTCCAAGTAATTCTTCGCCGTTGTAAACAGCCACTATAAGTCTTACAGGTACGTTCGCATCACTGATTTCACCCTTGAAAGTGAAGGTTGTGTCGGGAGCGATTTTTTCCTCTGCAGCTGTGTCGAGTTCGTCAAGGTAGGTGATTACGAGACGAGCTGCACTAGTATTAGTAGTAGTAGTCTTACCTACATTATAGAATGTAGCACCCTTCAAGTCTTTGTCTTCATATTTGTTTGATCTGAAACGGAGGCTGAGCACGTTATTCTGTGCTATGCCAAGATTTTCTACGAGAGAAGTGATATCAGCTGTAGTTGTTGCGTTTTCACTTGAACTACCTTTAAACTGTATTTCGCTTACAGTTGAGTCAACTGCCGGCTGATTTGTGTAGCTGATTTCGTTTTCGCCATCTGCAATCCATGTTGCATCAGTTCTTGCAATGTAGGTTTTAACACCGCTTCTGTGCTGACGGTTGTACACCTTGAATTCAACCTTTACAATTTCCTTGTCTGCATATGCAGAAAGATCTTTTCTGAGGTAAAGTCTGCTATCCAGATTCTTGCTTTTATTTGTAATAAGAACATAGTCTCCGGCACCTGTAGCCTGATTTCCTTCAAGTCCTTCGCCTGTACTGGTATCTGTACCAACGTAACCGATCTCATCTTCACCTGTGAAATGAAGTGTATCAGTCTTCTGAGCAATAATTTTTGTTCCAAGACCTTCGATTGGTTTTGTACCAACAATCTTTAAGGCCGGGTGATTTTCGGCAGTCGCATCAAACGGAGTCTTAACATATCCTGTCTTTGCAGTTACAGCTCCATCAGAATCGGTGTAACTGCAACCCAATGCCAGATAAACATATCCGTCTGTTAATACAGCATCTTTTATGTCTGCAGAAGTCAAGGATAAGTTAAAGACAGAGTAGTCCGAATCATTAGAGCTTTTGTACGAGGTCTGAGCGATTCGGTCTTTTTCCTGCGGTGCTGTGAGCAAAGTATCCTCACCCGCAGTTGAGAGACTTTTGAATCCATCCACGGTGCCTGCAATTGCATTCTCATAATCGGTCTTGTTCAAGGAATAAACACGTATTCTTGAATACTTGCTTCTCTTCGCAGTAAGTTTTAAGACGATTGATTCAATTTCGTTGTAATTGCCAACGTTAAATTTGAGAAGAGACCAGTATTTCTTTGAGGTGCTGAAGTTATTAAGATAGTCAGTGGTTTCAGAATCAGTAGTGTCGTTAACATTGTAATAAATTGTCTGAGTGCCGGCTGATACACTCTCAGTCACGTGTACGTAGCCCTCTGTAGCATAACTTGTTTCACCCGAAACTGTCGCAGCAGCCGCAGATGCACTTACTCCGCCAAACACAAGCATTGTAGCCATAAGTGCCAAGGTTAAAATTAATGAAAGTAATTTTTTCATTGTCATTTTCTCCTTTTAATGATATTTTAAATTTTGTCTTCCCATTTGAGTAAATGATGATTAAATCTTATTTTACAATCCCTCAGTCACTTCGTGACAGCTCCCCCGGAGCGTGCCCCTTTTGTCCTGCGGACATTTTCCCCGCTGTCGGGGAAATCAGCCCTTTACACAAGGGAGCCTTGTAAACCGAATCGTTAAGCCCTCCTTGTGTAAAGGAGGGTGTCAGCCGAAGGCTGACGGGAGGATTGTTTCAAAAAAACCAAATTAATCAGTGTTTACTTGAGGGGAAGTTGTCACAAAGTGACTGACACCTTCCCAAAATCCCTCCACCGCTAACGCGGTCCCCCTCCCTTTTGACAAGGGAGGCTAATCGGGAAGGCTATTAATTAACATTCCTTATGTTCCTATGCAGGAACATAAAAGAGGTATACCTCTTTTTGGTGATATATTCCGCTTTGCGGAATGCGATATATTCTCGCTTTCGCTCAAATTCGATATATCTTCACATTCGTTCAGATGCGATATGATATAAATCTCGTTCACGAAGTGAACATATCGCGTGCAAAGCACATATCGCGTCCAACGGACATATCGCAAATCTCGCAAGAGATTTATATCGACGGATTTATCAATGAGCCATTGATAAATCCAAACCATCCTCACCATTAAGATATCTTCTTACACGCTTCTGACGCTGAGCATCGTAGTCGCCCTTTGCCACTGCCTTTTTAAGATCGCGGCTTGCACGTGTTCCAATATCTTCGATTGCGGCATCAAGTGTCATTTCGCCCATCCATACCTTCTGGAAGAGGGTTGCCCAGCCGTCGCCTTCAATAGTAAAGGCTTCTGCCTTTGCGTAACGGTTTGTTTCGTCAACAAACTGTGCAAACTGTGCAAAGTGGGGATCAACCTTATCCTTATCATAGTTTTCAAGAACGTCTGTCTTCATAGAAAGGTTGATACCTGCTTCAAAGATAGCTGTTCTTGTTTCAAGGCTATAGAGGAACTTGAATACCTCCATCACAGCTTCGCCGTCCTTTTCGGCAGCTTTCTTGCTGATAATCATGGAAGCACCACGCTGGTTCCAATGCTTGTTAAGCTTACGACCGTCGGGAGCCGGGTACTGACATACTGCCCAGTCACATTCTGCTGGGAACTGGTCAACGTATACACCTACGTCCCAGCTGATTGCCGGAATCATACCGATGATGCCCGATGAGAAATATGCACGTGCATTATCGTTATTAAGAGTCATAGCACCGGGGAAAAGACTTCCGTCCTTCTCCATGTCGAGAAGCCACTGGAACTGCTCCTTGTAGTTGCTATAGTCAGCCTCAAGGGTGTCGAGGTCGATAAAGTTTTGTGAGGATTCCTTCGTTTCCGTCTTGTAATAAGAGGAAAGGGGGCTTGTTACAGTGTAGCTTGTGCCCCAACCCAAGGGGAATGCAAAGCCGTATACACCGCCGCCAAGTGCTGTAATCTTCTTAGCGTACTCTACTACCTCGGAAAGTGTCTCGGGAGGTGTGGGTTCGCCGTTTTTATCAACGATACCTGCCTTTTTGAACAAGTCCTTGTTATAAACAAGACCTGCTGTTCTTACAGTGGGATAAATCCAATAGACTTTTCCGTCTATAAGGTTGTCGCCCTCTGTAGGCTCCTGATCAAATTCCTTGAGGAATTCTTCACCACCCGGAAGGTCATTGATTGCGGCTACATCGCCAAGCTTGGTAAACTTTTCACGCTGATTACCGCTTGCACTGAAGATGTGCGGAAGCTGACCGTTCTGCTGTGCCACGTCGATTTGCTGTGAATCGGTGGTTGTTTTGTAGTCGATGAAAATGTTCTTTTCATCGCCTTCGGACGCGTTCCATTCGTCCACAAGACCTTCGTAACAAACCTGTGCAGCAGCTTCGGTTGACCATATGGTAATTACCGTATCGTCACTGTCAGCTTGTGCCTTCTTTTTTGCTTCCTCTTTTCCGCCGCAACCTGCAAGAGTGCCGACAGCAAGAGAAAGAGACAAAGCAAGTGTCAATAGTTTTTTCATGTCGTTCTTTCCTTTCTTTGTTTTGTATATGTAATTTAATTTAATTAATTAAACCCAAAATCCTTGGCGATATATTCCGCAATGCGGAATGCGATATGATATAAATCTCGTTCACGAAGTGAACATATCGCGTGCAAAGCACATATCGCGTCCAACGGACATATCGCAAATCTCCTAAGAGATTTATATCGCTAACACGGACGCCGTCCGTGTTAATCCTCTTCCATCATCGAATCCACGCCTAAGCGTTTAAGGCTATGTACAAGCTCCTTCATGCTTTTGCTGTTCGCCTTTTTAAGGATTTTGCTGACAAACGAACGAATGGTTTCCTCTTCCACGAAACGCATTTCTGCAATTTCGCTGTAGGAGTAGCCTTTATAGCAAAGCTTTAATATCTGAAATTCGCTTTTTGTAAGTCGGCTGATAACAGTCACCATGTAAATAAGACTGTTACGCTCATTTTTCATGCGAATCATTTCATTTACCAAAACCTTGTTTTTTATACTCTCCATGGCACTTCCGCTTACGTTATCGCATATGGTATCTATCACATTACGAAAGCCTGAGGTTTTTGTGACATAGTCACACGCACCTGCCATAAAGGATTTAACTATATTTTCGTCATCATCGTGAACCGAAAGCATAATTACCTTGGTTTCCGGATGCTCTTTGAGTATTTTTTCCGTGGCTTCGATTCCTGCATTGTCCGATTCCATCTGAATATCCATCAGTATTACGTCGGGCTTTACTTTCTTAGCCTTTTCCACGGCTTCCTTTCCGCTTGATGCCTGCCCCACAATTTCAAATTTCGGTTCATGGGACAAAACTAATGAAAAATATTCTCTGATATCCTGCATATCGTCAACTACCATGATTTTGATTTTATCCATTGTTATCATTCCTTCGTCATATAATTGAAAGTGAAAAATAGAAAATCGCGGTGGATTTTTTTTATAGGGGCGACCATTGGTCGTCCGTGTTGTTGCCGTTTTGGGCGATATGTTCCGCCGTGCACAACTCGATATATTCTCGCTTTCGCTCAAATTCGATATATCTTCACATTCGTTCAGATGCGATATGATATAAATCTCGTTTACGTAGTAAACATATCGTGTCCACAGGACATATCGAGCTCGTAAGAGCATATCGCAAATCTCGTAAGAGATTTATATCGCTGCACGGGCTGTGCCCGTGCTTACCACCTCGGCAAAAAGATGTACAGCGTTGCACCGTCTTCATGCTTATTATTCATTGCATAAATATGCCCACGGTGCTTTTTTACAATTTTATTGGTATGAACAAGCCCTATTCCCCAGTTATTTGTTCTGGATTTTGTGGTATACAGGGGCTTGAATATTTTTCGTGTATTCTTAGCTTTAAAGCCGGGACCGTTGTCCTTTACCTCTATTACAACCCATTCAAAATCGGAATATGCCTTGATTTCTATTCTGCCCTTCCTATCTGTCTGGGAAACTGCTTCGGCGGCATTTTTAATGATATTTGAAACCGCCTCCACCATATAGAATTTATCTGCCATAACGAAAATTTCACCGTCACGGTACTCTTTCACTATTTCAATATTTTCAAGATGTGACTTTACTCCATAGAGTGCATCACCTAAAATTTCAGCAACGTCCACCCTTTTCTCGTACAAATCCACGCTTTTGTTAATATTGAGAACCTTGTTGAGCCTCGTAATATAGTCGTTAACCTTTTCGTCAAGCTCACGAAGGTTTCTGTCCCTTTCGTCTCCGCTGCAGAGCATGGATTTTTTTATCATAATATCGTAGGAGAAAAGCACGTTTTTAAACATGTGGAAAATTTCTATGTAGTTGCGGTCAACTTTATGAAGGTTGCGGGCACACATCATCTTTTCCGCAAAGCCGATTCCCTTCGATACGTCAAGACGGTTTACCACCACGAACATTATCAGAACAACCGCTACCAATCCGCAAATCATGGCAAGGTGACCGGAAAACGATATGTTCGGAACAAAATACAAGAACGCCGTTACGGGGGTTGTCACAAACATTGTCCTGAACATTCCGCTGAGGATTAGAACAAGGACAAAGGTATTTAAAAGGCACGAGCAAATTACCATGCCTATTGACTGTCTGCGTTTAATGGGGGTCATCTCTTTAAAGTGCCTTGCAAGATATATAATCGGCACTGCCATAAATGCGATGAAAACCAGATAGTAGAATATATCCACCGCATATATGAGATATTTTATAATTATATCCGTGCCGCCCTGCGGATTAAGCATCACAAGATAATATTTAAGCAGGGAGCTTGGATCGTAAAACACTACCGAGGATATTGCTATAATTACAATTCCTACAAGGGAAAAAATTACTGTCTTGGAATATTTCACCGTGCTTGAAAAGAAAAAGTACATGAAGCACGGGAAAAGAAGCATGTACAAGCCCATCATTACGTTGAAAACCCGTACTATTAAATTGAGCGGCAGCCTCAGATTTTCAACGAAGTTATAAAGCATGTAGTCAAGCTGAGTTATTCCGTTGTAGTAAGAAAAGTAATTTCCTGTTCGCATCATGGAAACAAGCACCAGAAGAAGGCATACCTCCAAGGCACATACAATGCCGGCAAAGCACCAGGCAAAGCGGTTTACGTATGACTTAATCAAAAAGTACACACATAACACTATAAGCGAACCAAAAATAAGTACCATATAATCACACCTTTCTGCAGATATCTGCAGAAAAAATTATATCAAATTTTTCTTTTGCAAGAAAGAGGGAAATATCTGTTAGAAATGGAAAGTGGAAAGTGAAAAGCGGAAAATTGCGGTGGATTTTTGCACACAAAAATCTTAATTTGAACAATCCTCCCGTCACGCTTTGCGTGCCACCCTCCTTTAGTGCAGTAAGACTTGAACCCCTATTGGTTTTAACAGGGCAATTTCTCCTAAAACTGTGTCAAATCCCTTGATAATACGCAAGTATTACCTGCGGGCTTTTCCTTGTTTTATAAAAAATTGCCACTGTTAAAACTGCTCGCATCTCAAACGGATTATTTTTAGGAGAATTTTAATGCGGAGGTCGCAGATGGGCTGTCGCCCTTCAAGTTGATTTCCCCGTTGGGGAAAATGTCCGGAGGACAAAAAGGGCACGCTCGGGGGAGCGACAAATTGAAAGACTTCAAAAATAGTTCGTTTGAGACAACAGGTGTTCGAGTCTTACTGCACTAGCCAAAACAAAATAGTCCGAACACGTTTTTTGCTTCCTCTTTTTTGCCGCTACGTCGTTAAAAGCCTTGCCAATACGACAGTATGGGCTTCGTTTTTGCCTTGTATCGGCAGAAAAATAGTTTGCAAAAAATTCTCCGAACCTGAAATAGCTCAAAATTGAGATTTTTCAAGGCGGAAGGGCGAAGGAATACTTTGTGTATTTCAAGACCGACAACGCAGAAAAAGCCAATTTTCAGCTATTTCAGGCGTGTTCGGACTATTATGTTTTGGCTACACAAGGAGGGCTTTGTGGTGCGTTGTAGGGGCGACCATTGGTCGTCCGTTTTATTCCACAATCTCTGTCCCTGATTCCGTATTCATTTCCGCTTTCCGGAAATTTTCACGGAAGTTATTTTCATAAGTGGCAATAACCTCGTCAACCGTCATTTCTCCCGACCACACATAATCTATGGCTTCTTTCGTAGTCATCGGCTCGCTTCCGAAGCTTTCCGTGGCGGTTCTTTCGCCTATCTTAGTATATCGGGAAGCAAACCCCTCCCACTGCTTTGGTGTGTTAGAAAGGTCTGCACCTTTCATTCTTTCGGGGATTCGGGGAATTGCCACTCCTGCGGAATAAAGCTCCTGCTGAAAAGAGGGCGAATGAAGATAGCCAAATACCTCCATCACCTTTGCTCTGTTCTGATTAAGTGCCTTTGGTCCTATGCAAAAGCCCGATGTGGCATTGATGGTAGACGCAATTTTCTCATATCCGTCCACCACAGGAAGCGGAGCTACTCCCCACTCACACTCTGTCGGAAACTGATGAGTGAGAACACCAACGTCCCAGCTTGCACCAATGAACATACCGATTCGCCCTGCGGCAAACTGGCTTCGCATCATATCATTATCCAATATTTCGGCACCGGGGAAATAAGCTTTACTTTTCTTTACTTCCAAAAGCCACTCCAAAGCCTTCCGAAGATATGTATAATCCTTGCTTCCCGTAGCATAATCTATTTCAGATGGGATACATTCCGTAAACGGACCGCTGAACATTTGACCTGCAAAGGTAGTTGTTTTAAGGGGGATTCCCAGTCCGTAGCATCCGTCCTCCGGATGAGTCAGCTTAATGGCGGTAGCCGTGTACTCACTCATGGTTTTGGGAACGAGCGGCTCACCGTTTTCATCAACTATGCCATAGCGTCTGAACATATCCTTATTGTAGATAAGAGCAAAGGTCGTAACCTCACCGTTTACGAAATATGTCTTCCCGTCAAACTGCTCCTTACCCTCAACCAAAGGCTCTCCGTAGCTTTCTATAAACTGCTTACCGCCGGGGAAAAGGTCGATGGGAACAATCTGCCCTTTTTCGGCATATGTTTTCTTGCTCCCCGGTACTCTGAAAATTTCCGGTGCGGTTCCCTCCCGCAAGGCGGTGAGGATTCTGTCGTTATACTCGGTGGAGGCAAAGCACTCATAATGAATATATATACCCTTTTCCTTGCCCTCGGTTCTGTTCCAGCGGTCAATCAGCTTTGTATACACAGCTTTACTTCCCGCCTGTCCTGACCAGACAGTGATTACCGTTCTGCCGTCGATGTTGTCGGAATCGTCCACACAGCCGGGAATGACAATCACGGCGGACAGAATAACAGCCAATATTAAGATTACCGGTAATATAACACGTTTCTTCATACCCGACCTCCCATCAGACTAAAAAGGGTGGATTTTCACTCACTAATATTTTAACATTTATACCCCCCTGCAAACAAGTTTATATTTCCGTCCGTTTTGCGGTAATTTTTGCAGTTTCGAGCGGTTTTCAGGCAAAAATGTTTAAATTTTCTACTTATAATTGGTATTTAATTCTTCCACAAGCAAATTTGGGTAAAATGTGTAAAAAAAAAGCGTGCCGCTTCACCCTCGTCGCGTACCTGCTTTGTATTGACATAGTTGCACGCGTCTTAATTTTAATGCAAAAAAAGAAGCGTGAAAAGCTTGGCGATAACCAAGTCTTTCACGCTCTTTTTCTGTTGAAATTTATTTTTTTATTTAAACTGGGAATTATAAAGGGTGCTGTAGAAGCCGCCTTTTCTCATCAGTTCTTCATGGTTTCCCATTTCCGCTATTTTTCCGTCTAAAATGACAAGGATTGTATCTGAATCCTGTATTGTGGACAGTCTGTGTGCAATTACAAAGCTCGTTTTTCCTTGCATAAGCTCATGCATTGCCTCCTGAATTTTAATCTCAGTACGGGAATCCACGTTGCTTGTAGCTTCGTCTAAAATAAGCATACGTGAGTTTGCAATTATTGCACGGGCAATGGTAATAAGCTGTCGTTGCCCTTTGGAAATATTTACACCGTCATCGGTAAGGATTGTGTCATATCCATCGGGCAGACTCTCAATATATGAATCGATGCGTGCCGCCCTTGCCGCCGCCTTTACCTCTTCAAGCGTTGCCCCTTCTCTGCCGTATGCAATATTGTCAAATATGCTTCCGCAGAAAAGCCACGTATCCTGCAAAACCATTGTATATGCACGGCGAAGCGAATCACGGGTGATATTGCGGATATCTGTATTATCAACGGCTATGCTTCCGCTCGTCACATCGTAAAAACGCATAAGCAGATTTATTATAGTCGTCTTTCCGGCTCCCGTAGGGCCTACTATTGCAATCGTTTTTCCCGAATGTGCTTCAAAGGACACATCTTCCAAAATAGTTTTATCCGTAGTGTAACCAAAGCTTACATTTTCAAGGCAGACCTCACCTTTTGCATTTTCAAGGGAAACGGCATCTTGACAGTCTTCTTTTTCGGGTTCTTCGTCAATAACTCTGAACACTCTTTCTGCTGCGGAAAACGCCGACTGAAGCTCATGGATAATATTTGCAAATTCATTGATTGGACCTGCAAATTTCCGTGAATATTGAACGAACTGTGCCACACCGCCAAGGGTAATGAAAAACATGCTTCCCGCAGCTACCGCTCCGTTTTGCGAATACAGATAAAGTATTCCGCCAAGCATCATTACAAGGGAAATTGAAAGGTTATTGATAAAGCCCATGGCAGGCCCCATTGTGCAGCCATAGTAATCGGCGTTATAGTACGCATTCATGGCATCTTGGTTACGGGAATTAAATCTCCCCGATATTATATCCTCTCTGCCGTACGCACCGATACTGCGGCAACCCGAAAGCATTTCCTCGGCATATCCGTTCAGCTCGCCAAGCTTCCTTGAACGAAGTGAAAAAAGCGGACGCACTTTTTTTGAACGGTACTTTGCAAAGATTACGGAAACAGGTACAGTAACCACGAAAACAAGAATCAGCGGCTTTGAAATATTCCACATAAATATCAGTGAGCCGAGCACTGTATAGATACTTGTCATTATCTGCACCAAATCGTGGGAAAGGGAGCTGTTAATGGTATCAATATCGTAGGAAATACGGCTTATTATATCACCCGTGGGGTGTGTGTCGAAATATCCTACCGGGAGCGTGGTAAGCTTTTCAAATAATTGCTTTCTCATCGAATAGACAATTTTCTGCCCTATATACATCATCAGAAACGCTAAAACATAGCTGAGAACAGCCGAAACAACATAGCAGAAAATCATTTTTACTATATTCTCACGCACCACAGCAAAATTAACGCCGCCCGGAGAAGCTATGGCATCAATGGCTACACCTGAATACTTGGGGCCCAAAAGAGCTAATTGATTTGAAAACAGCGTCATCAAAACGGCAGGTATAAACAAATACCAGTAATTCATTACATAGCCGCAAAGCCGCCACAGTACGCCTTTCACAGTTTTTTTATCGAGTTTTTTTCTTTCGGGACGTTTCCCGTTTTCCTTACCTTGGGGGAAATTACCCGGTCCGCCTCCAAACATTCCACCTTTACTCAACGAAAGCACCTCCCATCTGCGAGTCGCTGATTTCCCTGTAGGGGGTACAGCTTTCCATGAGATAATCGTGCTTGCCGATGCCGATAATCTCGCCTTCTTCAAGCACTATGATAAGGTCACAGTCCTTAACCGAGCTTACACGCTGTGCGACTGTGACGACGGTTGTATCCTTAAGGTTTTCACGCAGGGCACTGCGAAGAAGTGCATCGGTCTTATAATCAAGTGCCGATGAGCTGTCGTCAAGCACAAGAATTTGGGGATTTGCCGCAAGTGCACGGGAAATAAGGGTACGTTGCTTCTGACCGCCCGAAATATTCGTGCCATGAGGTGAAAGCATATGATTATACCCTTCTGCAAATCCCCTTATAAAGCCATCCGCCTGAGCTATACGTGTGGCTTTTAGGACATCGTCATGTGATATGTCACGCCCGAAGCGGATATTTTCCTCAATAGTATCGGCATACAAAAAGTCCTGCTGAAGTGCCGAGCCGAACATGGCATTTAACCGTGCTTTTTCAATTGTTCGGATATCCTCGCCGTTTATGTAAATTGCACCTTCGGAAACATCATAAAAACGCATGAGCAGCTTTATGAGCGTTGATTTCCCCGAGCCCGTAGCACCTATTATTCCCAGATGTTCTCCTTTTTTGAGAGCAAAGGAAATATTACTCAGATTATTCTTTTTCCCTTTATAGGAAAATGTTACATTTTCAAAGGCTATATGAGCCGTGTTTTCCTTATCCCTATAGACAGATTTTGACATAAGCTTTATATCTTCGGGGGCGTCCAGAACCTCCCCTACTCTCCGTGCTGAAGCGGCTGATTTTGTGTACATGACAAACATACGGCTTACAACCATCATCGACATGGAAATATGGGTAAAATACTGCATGAAAGCAATGATAGTTTCGGGAGATGACAGTCCTTTCTGCACCCTGCCGCTGCTTATGGCTATTACTGCCACAATTCCTGCATTCATCAGAATATTCATAATGGGGTGCACGCTTCCCATTATGACACCTGCGTGTACCTCCTCTCTTGAAAGTGCACGGTTTACCTTGTCGTAACGGCGATGCTCATAGCCGGATTTTGACAGTGCCTTTATAACGCGGATTCCCATATAGTCCTCACGAACCACACGCACCATATTATCGACGCATTTTTGCACCTTATCATAGAGAGGAACACCTTTTTTTGAGATAAAAAACACGGTAGCAAATATAAGCGGAAGAACAGCTATCATAACAAGAGAAAGATACGCATCCATAAAAAGAGTGATTGCTATTCCGCCTATAAGCATAATCGGGGCACGCACACCCATTCTCTGCATCATATTTACAAAGCCGTGAATGTTGTATGTGTCGGTTGTAATTCTGGATTCAAGTGAGGGAATTGTGAATTTATCCGTCTGTGAAGCTGAAAGATACAGCGTCTTTTTAAATAAATCACGCCTTAAATTTTCCGCAAAATCACGGGAAATTTTACACGCCATACGATTCGCCGAAACATTAAAAATGCAGGCAATCAGCGAGCATACAATCATTAATACTCCCCAAAAAATGATTTCCTCCACGTCTTTTCCTATTACATTTGCCAGAACGTGGCTCAAAATGAACGGAAGCATCAGCTCGGCAATTGTTCCTACGAATTTTATGCCGAATCCCAGTGCCATTTTTCCATAAAATTTCCTTAAATATCCGATAACGGTTTTCACCTTTTTTCACCTCTTTAATAAATATTTACACTACATATTTATGTAAACATTTCTTTTATTTTACCACATACAAAAGTGAGTGTCAATTAATAAAAAACCTGTTTTGGACTTCCAAAACAGGTTTTTTATTACCATTTGCAAACGTATACACCGTTTTCTTTTTCCATTGTTACGCCGTAGGGTGCGGAAATTTCTGCAAGCCGCTGCATAAAGGACTCGTCCTTTGCAATACGCGGAAGTCCGATTTCCGATTGATTGCCCTCCATTGCTCCCATAACAGGAAGAAGCTCCAGCCTTTTTAACTTGCCGTTTTCAGTTTCCCAATAAGGAATTACTGCTTCAAACATTTTTCTGTCCTCCATAAGTCCCACGGTAAAGTTTTTGGAACGCTTTTTAAGAAGCTCATAGACAGTGTTTTCGGGAGTAAGCGAATATTTTTCATAAAATTCCATGGGGGCAAATTCTATATTGTAAAGCTGTAGTACGAAATCCCCCAGAGAATAGAAGATGGGGCAATCTTTATACACTTCGATTGCACGGAGAAGATGCGGTCCGTGACCTATAACGGCATTTGCTCCGTTATCAATGCAAAAATGTGCAAATTCGGTCAAAAATTCGGAAACGTCCTCTTTCTTAGTGCCGTCAAGCTGATGAGAATGTACGGAAATTATAACCTCATCCGATTGCCATTTTGCTTCTTCAATCGCCTTGCGTACACGCTTTAAATCTGCATCGATTATCTTTCTCACCCATTTTGTGCGGTCGCTTTTTATAAATTTCAGTTCACCGAAAAATACTTCACCACTTTGTGATAGTGCATAATAGCCTTCTTTTGCAACTATGTTTCTGGATACGTTTACACCTGTATTATCGGCAAGCTTACTTACAAAATCAAACTCGTCCTCTGTCACCTCAAAATGTTCCTCAAGTCTAAGTCCGTTAATTCCCGGTCTTCCGGGAACACGCTTTGTCTGCTCCCCTGCCATACAGGAAGGATTGAAGGAAGTATTTACACAAATCAGAGCAACTCTGCCGTTTTCAGTCTCCAAAAACTTAGGTGCTGCCGCTTCTGCTAAGTTTCTGCCACAGCCTGCGTGAATAAATCCGCTGTCCTCCACGGCATCAAGAGTACATAAAAAGCCCTCATATGAAAAATCAAGTGCATGGTTATTATTAAAGCTGGTCATGTTAAATCCCAGTTTTTTTAAATCACCAAGTACTTTAGGCGTAGTTCTGATATATGTACCGCCCGAAAACTGGGAGGCAAAACACTCCCCTTCTTCATTAAGGGTGGTTTCAAGATTGAAAAACCGAGCATCGCCACGCTCAATAAAGGGGCGAAGCTCCCTATATCCTTTATAGTTTTCTGCTATTCTGCGTTGTATAATAACATCGCCTGCCGCCGTGAATTTCATAACATATTCCCCCGCAGTTTTAATCTATTTTTGTTAATACATTCAAAAATATTTCCATGCCCTTTATGATAGAGTCCTTTTCTATCCACTCGTCACGGGTATGCACTCCACCGCCTGCTCTTACGCCTATTGCAAGTGAGGGGATTCCCATTGAAAGAGGAATATTACAGTCGGTAGAAGAAGATCCGACACGCAATTCTTTTTTAATCACGCTTTCAATTACAGCTTTCATTTTTTCTGTAAAACAGTCCTGCAGACTCTTATCAATATCGGCACAGGGACGGTCTCCCACCTTTTCAACCGATACCTTTACATCGTCACGATCAGCCTCTGCAAATATTTTCTCAAAGCTTTGACGCATTATTTCAAGACATTCGCGGTTTGTAGAACGATACTCACAAAGCATGGACGCATTTTCGGCAATTGTATTTACGCTTGTACCGCCCTCAATAGTTCCGACGTTGTATGTAGTCTTGCTTTCTTCACGGACGGGAACTTCAATTTCGTAAATTTTTGCGGCAATTTTTGAAAGCTCCACAATCGCATTTTTATTTCCGAAGGCTCCGTAGGAATGACCACCGGGGGTTTTTACATCTACCTTGTAGCGGTGTGAGCCCACGCTTACATTCGCCATTGCGTTTATATTGCTGTCAAGGGTAACAAACTGCTTGACTCTGCCTTTGTAATCTTTAAAAAGCTGACGTGTGCCTTTAAGATTTCCCAAGCCTTCTTCACAGCTGTTCATGACGAAAAGGATTCCCCCGTCTTTATGGAAATTGTTCTCCACACAGTATTTTGCACCCATCATAAGTACGCATACGCTCGCAGTATCATCTCCTACTCCGGGGCAGAAAATCTTTCCGTCCTCCTCTCGGTAAGGAAGCGGCTCAAGGTCGGGAAACACCGTGTCAGTATGTGCCGCATAGACCGTTATTGAATCACTGTTTTCAACATTAAGCGGAAATATTACGTTTAATGCACTGTCAATGTATACATCTTTACACCCGTTCTTCTCAAGCCATTCCCTGCAATACTCCGCACGCTTTTCCTCATGGTGGCTGGGGGCAGAGATAAGGCAAAGCTCCTTTAGTGTCTGATACAAATAGTCCTTGTTTTCTGAAATAAACTGCGAAAAACTCATTTTATTTTTCCTTCCGATAAATCAAATAATATAATTTGATTATACGCTGCCTCCTGCCTTTTGTCAATGCTTTGGCTATTCATTTTTTCTATGCTTGTTATAGTCTGTACAGCTTTCTTACAACCTCATCTCCGACCTGGCTTGTAGTTGCCGTTCCGCCTAAATCCGTGGTGAGGCATTTTTTCTCAACAAGTATTTCTTCAATAATTTCAATGAGACGCTCTCCAAGCTCTTCATGTCCAAAAAAGTCAAGCATCTGGCTTGCTGACCAGACGGTTGCAAGAGGATTGGCAATGCCTTTTCCTGCAATATCGGGAGCACTGCCGTGAATCGGCTCAAACATAGAAGGGAACTTGCGTTCGGGATTAAGGTTTGCACCTGCGGCAAGCCCCATTCCTCCGGCGATTGCGGCACCCAAATCAGTTAAAATATCTCCGAAAAGATTAGATGTTACAACAATTTCAAAGCGTGCCGGGTCTTTTACCATAAACATGCTTGCCGCATCAACAAGATATGAATAGGTTTTTACTTCGGGGTATTCTTTTCCTACTTCCGCAAAAATCTGATCCCAGAATACCATGGAATAGTTAAGTGCATTACCTTTACTGATTGAAGTAAGAGTTTTGCCCTCCTTTTTTGCAAGTTCATAAGCATAGCGGATAACTCTCTCACAGCCTCTGCGTGAGAATACTCCGTCCTGAATTACAACCTCATTAGGTTTGTCTTTGAAAAGCCAACTACCGCTGCCTGCATATTCGCCCTCGGAATTTTCACGCACAAAAACCATATCGACATCTTCAATTTTTATATCCTTGAGCGGACAGGGTGCACCGTTGAGAAGCTTGACCGGGCGAAGATTTATATACTGGTCAAAGTTCTTTCTGATTGCCAAAAGCAAATCCCACAGCGAAATGTGGTCAGGAACTCCCGGAGAGCCCACTGCACCTAAGAAAATTGAATCATATTTGCTGAGAATTTCTATGCCGTCCTCAGGCATCATTTTGCCTGTTTCCTTGTAGAAATCACAGCCCCATGGAAAATGCGTAAATTCAAAACGAAAGCCTCCGTCTTTTTGTGCTACGGCATTAAGCACTTTTATGCCTTCTGCAATTACTTCGGAACCAATTCCGTCGCCCCCGATTACTGCTACTTTGTAAATTTTCATAATAACACCCCTTTTTTCTTTGAGTTTAACATGAGTTATTACTTTTTGTAAAATTGATATTTCCTTGACATATATAGTTTTTTTCTATATACTTGTTTTATAAAGGGTGATAATCATGAATCTTGTACAGTTAAAATATTTTCAGGCAATATGCAAATATCAAAGCATATCTGCCGCCGCAGGGGCATTATATATATCGCAGCCTACTGTTTCCTCGGCAATAAAGGAGCTGGAAAAAGAATTTGGAGTTATGTTGTTTCGCAGGCATCATCACGGAATGATACTCACTGATGAAGGGAAAGAGTTTCTTAAGCATACAGAAAGCATACTTTCCCGTGTCGACAGAATGGAAAGAGCCATGAGTGATTTCACAAATCAAAGAAAGGTTTTGCGACTTGGTGTCCCACCTATGATATGTTCACTCTTTCTGCCTCGGATATTTAATGAATTTGCCCGTGAAAATCCTGATATCAGGCTTGATATAACCGAGGGAGGAAGGCAGGAAATGCTGGATCAATTGTCAAAAGAGCTTCTCGACATGGCATTTCTTTCTCATAATGTGCCTTTTGATACATCTTTACAGTCTCTTCAGGTCGCCAAATTTGAAACTGTGTGCTGCGTTTCAAAAAAAAGTCCTTATGCTTCTTTAAAATCAGTTTGCCCCAAAGACATCGAAAATGCACCTGTTGTTCTTTTTAAAAACAGCTTTTTTCAGACTGAAGAGATAAAAAAGTGGTTCTCCGATTCATTTGTTCAGCCTGATATTCTTTTACAGACGAGCCAACTTTCGACGCTTCAGAATCTTATAAAGAAAGATTTGGCAATAGGCTTTATGTTCCGCGAGCTTGTCCTCGATGACAAAGACATCGTTCCGATACACATGGAAGCACCGCTTCACATGAGCATAAGCCTTGTGTGGAAACGCAGCTCACCCTTTTTCAATGCAATGGAAGTATTTTATAATTATATGAAAGGAACAGTTCTATGAAAGCTTTCTCTCTAAGCGGCAACACTCTCAAAATTATTGCCGCACTTTCTATGCTGCTTGACCATATGGGGGTTATACTGTTCCCCGATATTATAATTTTCAGGATATTCGGAAGGCTTGCCTTCCCCATCTTTGCATTTTTAATTTCAGAGGGGTGCAGATACACAAAAAATAAACCT
Organism: Clostridia bacterium; assembly: GCA_045545055.1. GTDB lineage: Bacteria > Bacillota > Clostridia > UMGS1883 > UMGS1883 > UMGS1883. The sequence continues at coordinate 33,996 of JAZQAB010000081.1, forward strand.
CGCTACTTCTTCGTAATGGCACTTTTTGCGGTTGTTTTCCAAGTTTTCTATACTCTTGTTACAGCGGATATGTATCTTAACATCTTCTTCACGCTTTCCTTTGCTATACTGATAATTTACAGCTTACAGTTCTTTTCAGATGCTATAAAAAGTAAAAACGTGCCTGAAATTATAATTTCGGCTGCCGTGGTTATTTTAATCATAGCCTGTGTTTATATTACAGGGCAGTATTTTTTGATTGATTACGGCTTTTGGGGGTGCATGCTTCCTGCCTTTGCGTATGTGATACCGCACAGACAAGGTCTTTGCAGAAAAATATTGCGTACTTCATTATTCGCATTGGGAATGTTCCCCTTAATCAAAAGTGTTGAAGTTCCCGTACAAATTTATGAGTTTTTTGCTCTTATTCCCCTGTTTTTTTATAGCGGAAAAAGGGGGAAGCACAATATGAAATACTTTTTTTATATTTTCTATCCTGTTCATCTATCACTACTTTACGGTATCAGTATGTATATAGAGAAAAGGGTGTAAAAAACCGAGTTTTTTTACACCCTTTTCTCTTTTAATCCAAATGGAATACTTTTTTAAGATCAATACTTACCGGACTGTTATCGGGATTTGTTTCCATGATATCCGCCATATAATCCCACCATTTTCTGCAAATCTCCGTATCAGAACTCTGTGCCCACCGCTCTGCACTTTCAATTTCTATATATCCAAACAACGTTAAGGTTTCTTTATCCAGAAAAATGGTATAATTCTTACCTCCGTATTCGTGAATCATTTCTTTCATTTCCGGCCAAAGAAGATTATGCCGTCTTTCATATTCCTCCTCCATACCCGGATACAGTTTCATTTTAAAACCCTTAATCATATTATATTTCTCCTTCTATTTTAATTTTGCGGAGTTTATCCATACGGCTGTCAAGCTCTGCACTTAAATTTGCACAGTAAAGAAGCTCCTCTGCCATTTTCTCGGAAAAATCAAAATCCTTTTTATATCGAAGCTGATGCTCCAAGCTTGCCCACGAATCCATTGATATTGTACGAAGCTGAATTTCCACCTTCATACTGCGTTTTTCATGAGAGAGGAATATCGGAACACTGACTATAAGATGTAGTGAACGATATCCGTTTGGCTTGGGATTTTTAATATAATCCTTTTCGCAGATAAGCGTAATGTCGTCCTGTTTTAAAAGAGCATCACGAAGTAAATATACATCGTCCGTAAAAGAGCATATTACCCTTACTCCGGCAATATCACTGAGATTTTCCTCTATTGCCCTAACAGAAAGCGAAAGCCCCTTTCCCTCCAGTTTTTCACGAATACTGAAAAGGCTTTTCAGACGGGTTTTCATTCCGTTTATGGGATTGCGGTCATATTGCAGTGAAAACTGCTCATTAAGAACATTGAACTTTGTTTCTACTTCCATCATGGCACAGCGATAATATGCCATCAAGGTATTAAACTGCATCATTCTTTCACTGATGACCTCTATATTTGTATCTGCATCCTTAAAAAATGACTGCACACGTCTTTGATATTCTTCTTTTTCGTTACGCATTATTTATCCTCATTTCGACACTTTATTTCTTCTATAATCATACATGAGAAAAATAAGAATGTCAATCGAGTTTTCAAATTGTTAAATATCTATAGTCGCTCTGCTTCCGCCTGATTTGTCCTTTGTCACCACAATCCGTCTTTCTATACGCTCTTTAAGCTCTCCGACATGGGAAATAATACCCACAAGACGGTTGCTGTCTGCAAGCGAAGAAAGTGCTTTCACTGCCTGAGAAAGCGATTCCTCATCAAGCGAGCCGAAGCCCTCGTCCACAAACATACTCTCAAGCTTGATTCCTCCTGCTGAGGACTGAATTTCTTCCGAAAGCCCCAGAGCAAGCGAAAGCGAAGCCTTGAAGGATTCACCGCCCGAAAGGGTTTTAACGCTTCTTTGTGTTCCGTTGTAGTGGTCGATGACATCAAGCTCCAAGCCGCTTTGACTGCGGTTGTTTTCAGCCTCAATTCTTCGTTTTAATTCATACTGACCGCCTGACATAACCATAAATCTTCTGTTGGCACGGTTTATGATTCTGTCAAAGTATGTCATCTGAATATAGGTTTCAAGCATTATTTTTTCCTTGCCGCTTATGTTTCCGTTTGCAGTATTGGAAAGAGCTTTCATCCACGTCCATTTTTCTTCAACCTTTTTGATTTCGCCAAGCTTTGTTTTGATATTTTCAAGAGAAGTCTTATTTGAAGTAATTCGGCTGTGAATGGTTTTGGATTTAATATCAAGCTCTGTTTGTTTTTCTTCAAGGAGTTCTTTCTTCTCCCTTTCCTTTTCCAAATCAATATCCTTTTCGTTTCCTATACGCTTTTGAATTTCCGTCTTTGCAGACGCAAGAGACGCAAGCTTTTTATTGTTGGAATTTAATGCTTCTTTTGCTTCATTGTATGCTTTTTCGATGCTTTCAACGCTTTTATTTAAAGCTTCAACTTCTTTTTCAGCCTCGTTTCCGGTTCCAAATGTCAGCTTTTCCTTCAGCTCTGAAATACGCTTTTCCAAAGATGTATTTTCGATAGTTTTTGCTTTGAGATTATCAGAGATTTCACTTAGTGATTCCCTTGCACGTTCCAGTGCATTATTTTTTTGTGGTAAAAGCTCATTTATTTCCTCTTTGCGGTCAATTTTCTTCTGTTCCTGACTTATCTTTTTGTCAAGCTCCTTTATCAAAGCATCGGCTTCGGATAATCTTACCGCAATTATCGCTTTGGCATCTGCTGTCAGGCAGTCTCCCAAAATGGCCGCTATATCTTTTTTCAGACTGTTTTCCTTTTCGGTCAATGCACCCTTTAGCTTGCCTGCTTGTTCCCTTGCATCGGTAACCTCTTTATCCGCCTTATTAAGTTGCTGTGTAAGTTTGTCGAGTTCGTCCTTTGTCGGAACATTTTCAGGCTTCACGGCAAGTTTTGGGTGTGAGGTGGAGCCGCACACCGGGCAAGGCTGATTTACTTCCAGAGAATCTGCCAATATCCCCGCCTGTGCTTCAAGATAAATTCTTGTCTTTTCTTTTAACTCTGTGTCCAGCCGTTGTGCATTATGATATTTTTCTGTATAAACTCCGTTTGCCTCAAAATATTCGGTGTCGGCTTCTTTAACAGAATCAACATCTTTATCTAAACTTCTTAGTTTTTCTGTTTCGTCTTCCTGTTTTCTTTTCTCATTTTCAAGCTTGATTTTTTCTTCTCCCGCTTTTTCAAGGGACTTTTCCTCTTTGGAAAGTGCAGTTATTTCGTCTGTAAGCGATTTAATCTCCGTCTCTGTTTTAGTTAAGCTTTCAGCACTGCCTTTGATAAATGCTTTATTGAGATTAAAAACATTCTGCTTCTGTGAAAGCTCGTCATAATCAGGCAGAAGTGCCTTTATCTCAGCCGCTTTTTGGGTAAGCTCTTTTGTTTTTGGAATTCTTTTTTCCTCTGCTTTGAGCTTTTCTTCTAACTCTTTCCCCCTATTTTCTTCCGTTTGAAAATCAGCTTCATTTTTTTCAAGATCGGCTTTAGCACTGAGAATTTCCTCACCTTTTGTAATTTTTGCCTTTTTTTCGTCCAGTTCCTTTTGTAAGCTTTCTTTCTGCTGCGAAATGTTCCTTTCGGTGTCTTCATCATCTGATATAAGCTTTTCTAAAAGCTCGGCAATTTCTGCGGTAGATAATTCACCGTTTTTCGCCCTGTTCACTTCTGAAAAACCGGAATTTTCCTCATCGCATACTATACCGTTTATATACTGCTCTATACTGCTTTTAATCATATCATACTCATGAGCGAGCTTTCCCGATTCGCTCTTGAGCCTTTCCTGCAAAACATAGTAGTTCTGAGTTTTGAAAAGCTTCTGAAAAATCTTTTTTCTCTCCTCCGTAGAGGCAAGGAGGAGCTTCAGAAAATCCCCCTGTGCAAGCATTGCAATCTGTGTAAACTGATTTTTATCAATTCCCATTATTTCAATAATAGCACAATTAACCTCTTTTAGCTTAGTCACAATTGAGCCGTCGGGGCAGCGAAGGAATGCACTCGCTTTTTCCGCAGTATAGCCCTCTCCCCGGCTTTTGGGGCGGCTATATTCGGGATTTCTTTTCACATAATATTCTTTTCCGCCATAGGAAAAATATAATTCCACCTCGGTAGGAATTTCGGGCAGGGCATACTTTGAACGAAACATAGATGCTTCCCTGTTTTCTCCGCTGGCTTCTCCATAAAGTGCAAAGGTAATGGCGTCAAATATTGTAGTCTTTCCTGCCCCCGTATCACCGCAAATAAGGTAAATACCGCCTTCGCCGAGAGAACCGAGGTCAAGCTCCGTCCTTCCTGCGTAGGGGCCGAAAGCAGACATAATTAATTTTATCGGTCTCATACTTCTCCCCCCCATACCTCGGCAATCAGATTATTAATAAACTCACTTTGAGACTCATTCATTTCGGAATTATTCTGCAAGCTGTAAAACTCGGAAAAATGTTCTGTCGGTGACTTTTTCTCCGTTACATCGGCACCTTCAATGATATTTGTGCTTCTTGTACGCAGATTGTCATAATCAAGCTTCATCAGATTGCGGTAGACGGTACGTAGCTTTCCTATTGCATCGGGAATATCCTCCTCGTCCGTCAGTGTAATATGGGTGTAATCCTCACCATAGCTTGTGTCCTTATAAAAATCACGAAGCATAATTTCTTCATACTTGCCTTTAATTTCCACCATGTCACGCAATGGTATAAGAGGAACGGTTTTCACATCAAGGCTGCCTTTTTCCCTGAGTTCAACCACGGTAACACTTTTATTATCCTTTGCTTCGGAAAAAGAGTATTTAAGCGGTGTTCCGCTGTATCTTACCCTTTCGCTTTTGCAGTTTTGCGGCCTGTGAATATGACCGAGAGCCGTATAGTCAAAGGGGACAAAAACAGAAACGTCCACATTATCGCTTCCGCCTACCGATATTTCCTCCGACTCGGTTCTGTCTGCACCCGTCACAAACTGATGAGTAATCA
>JAZQAB010000082.1:0-32444 GCA_045545055.1 Clostridia bacterium
TTGCATTTTAACTCTGACATTCCCGACAAATTCCGCTTAATGAAATGTCAATTCCATTAATAAAGAAACCGTTATCCGTTTTGATTTCAACATTTATGCTTTCTTTCGGGATATCGATGATTCTGCTGCAGGCAGTACATCTCATATGATAATGAGGTGAAATATCACCGTCAAAATGAGATGAATCACCGTATCGAAGCTCCAAAATCTCTCCTAATTCTGTTAGCTGCCTTAAATTTCTGTAAACAGTTCCCAAGGAAATATTGGGGTACTCCTTACGAAGTTCTTCATAAAGCCACTGGGCATCGGGGTGCGATTTCGTAGAACACAGAAGCTCCACAAGTGCTTCTCTCTGTCTGCTGTATCTCATTTCCTCCCTCCTATTTTCTTAACGATAATGATTATCGTTATTGTTTGATTACAATATATCACAAAATAAAAGCTATGTCAACAATTTTTTTAATATTTTTCAAAAAAAGAAGCGTGCCGCTTCACCCTTGTCGCGTCCAGACTAAATTTTAAACGAACAAGTTTTGCTCGCGATTAAATTACGCAATTTGGATTCCTATACGGTAAAAAAAGCGAAGCTTTATATAAAAAACTCCGCTTTTTCCATTCTACCTTATTAATCACAATATTTACAGAATATTTTTCCGCTTTCAACAGGTGCTTTGCAGGAAGCACAATATTTTCCTGTATCACAGCTTTCGCAGTAGAAATAACCATCTTTATCTTTATATGCCGTTAGTGTATTAATTTGCGTGTCGCAATAATAACACCAATCCTTCTCCCCTTTTTCGGCACATTTAGCACAATAACCGTTTGAAAGCTTTTCTTCAACATTTCCGCAGTCCTTGCAGATATGCTTTTTCTTACAATCTTCACAGTAATTATCTTTTATGGTTTTGTCAAATAATTCGCAATCCTTACATGTATAAAGCTTTATACATTCACGGCAAAGCCCTTCCTCAAGCTCCTTATCAAAGGTATTACATTCAGTACAAACATAATCCTCGGTACACTCACGGCAATATCCGTCTTTTGTTCCAAAGTCGATTTCACCGCAATTTTCGCAGGTATAATCCTCGGCACAGGAGGTGCACAAGGATTTATTAATCTCGAGGTCTATCTCTCCGCACTCTGTACAAGTGAAATCATCTGTACAATCCTTGCAAAGCCCGTTTTCCACATCTTTTTTGATTTCTTCACAGCCTTCACAGGTGTAACTCTCTATACAAGACTCACAATACTGACCTTCGGTATTAAATTCACTGCTGCAGATTTTGCAGTTTTTCCCGAAAACATCCGTACAGAAATATATCACAAGGAACACCGCCAAGCAAACAAGCAGAACCGATATGGAAATAACCAAAGCCTTTAAATTAGTAGATTTTTTCTTTTTTCTGCGTACAGCAGAGGTGTGAGGAGTTACCGCACGATATGTATCGTTATATCTTTCCGTCGAAGTTCCCCGCTCTTCCAGAATCGGTTGCTTCATGGTTTGCGTGTGTTCCAAGTTTTCCATTGGCTTTCCGCATCCCGAACAAAATTTTGCATTCTGTAAATTTTCATAACCACAGTAATTGCATTTCACATTTATACCTTCTTTCGGCTAAATATTAATCAATCCTTAAACTCAATATTCTCAAGCGTCGCTCTGAAATTCTCACGTATTCCTTTTAAATACTCCTGACGAAGCTGAGCCTGTTCCACAGCTTCCTCCTCTGTCAGCCCGACTGTTTTCTTCTTTTTGGCAAGCTCATTTATACGTTCTATTTTACTCTGTTCCATAACATACCTCCGAAACATTATTACGTATATTATACACTTAAATTTATCAAAACACAACATTTATGTGGAAAATTTATTAAAATACACAAGATTTTTGAACTATTTATTGCAAGTTGAGCTAAATTATTATATAATTAGTTTAATGGTTTTCGGGAGGTAATCTTATGTCATTGAAACTTGTTTTAGGCAGAAGCGGAAGCGGTAAAAGTACATACATGCTGAAAGAAATGGAGAACGATTCCAAACCGATTTATATTGTTCCCGAACAGCACTCTTTTTCTGCTGAAAAAAAGCTCATTGAGGTTTTCGGTGCAGTCGGGCTTGACGGACCGCAGGTTCTCAGCTTCATGAGGCTTGCCGACCACGTGTTTTCCAAGTACGGTTCTCCCGATTTTATTTCTGACACCGCATCATATGAAATGCTTGTAAGCTATTGTGCCAATTGTGTAAGCCCCGAAAGGCTGCGTCTTTTTGACGGGCTGGTAAAAAGAAACGAACTTTCACAGACTGCCTCTGCACTTATAACAACCTTTAAACGCTATTGCATAAGTCCCGAAATGCTGCAAAACGCTATTGACAAAACCGAGGACGAGCTTCTTAAAAAGAAGCTTTCCGATTCACTCATTATATACAGTCAGTATCTTGATGAATTGCAGGAAGCAAATATACACGACCAAAACGACAAGCTTTCCGCCCTTGCAAATGTCTTGGCAGATGATAACTGCGATTTTTTAAGCGGAAGAAATGTATATATAGACCAATTTTCGGATTTTGACCCAAGCGAATGTGAATGTATAAAGGTTATGCTGAAAAGATGCGACAGCGTTACCGTTGCACTCTGCACTGACTTTGGAGAGGAATTTGAAACTGTTAACCGCACCTTAGAAAAGCTTCAAATGCTGGCAAGGGAGACGGGCACTGAGATTGAACCGATGGAGGAGCTCCCATCAGCCATGTATGGTGCAAAACCGATGATACGTCATCTTGAGCATTTTTACTTTGATGATAACCCTGCAGTATTTGCAGGAACAGATGACAGCATACGTATTTTCTGCGGTAAGGACAGACGGGCTGAGGTGCATTATATTGCACGTGAAATAATAAAGCTTGTCAGGGATAAAAAACTGCGTTTCAGGGATATTTCCATCATCGCAAGGGATGCTGAAATTTACAAGAAAATTATAGAGCGTATTTTCCCCTTTTACGATATTCCGCTTTTTGTAGACAGTAAAATGCCGCTTTCCGGTCATAGTATAACAGTATTTATAACAAGTATTCTTGAAATTGCATTGGGCGGATTCACCTACGAAAATATGTTTGCTTATATAAAAAGCCCCTTTTCTCCGCTGAATGAAAACGAGGCTGATTTGCTCGAAAATTATTGCCTTGCGGCAGGTATTCGTCCATACGCATGGAGTAAGCCTTTTACTGCTGTTGCAAGAACGTATGACAATGATTCTTCGACAAAAAAAGACCTCTTTAGTGCAGAAAAGCTTGTTGAGATTAATATTCTTCGGGAAAAGGTATATAATCCTCTTTCAGGTCTTATTTCAAAGCTTCGTAAAAAATCCACTGTAAACACCTTTTGCACACTGCTGTTTGAATTTTTTGAATCAATTAATCTGGAAGGAAAAATCAAGCATTATTCAATTAAACTGGAAGAAAACGGAGAAAATCTTTTTGCCCTCCAAACAATGCAGGTGTATAACATTCTTATAGATATTTTTGACGATATTTGCAGTGTTCTCGGTGAAAAAGAGCTTTCCCTCCGTGAATTTCACACTACGATTACGGCAGGGCTGCAAGCTGTTGAAATAGGCACTATTCCCACTTCCTCCGACTGCGTCACAATCGGAAGCATTGACCGTATCAAAGGACACGGTGCGAAAGTAATATTCCTTGCCGGAGTTAACAGCGGCATATTCCCTGCTGCCCCCTCGGAAAGCGGTTTCTTTACCGATGATGATAAAAAGGCACTTGAATCATATGGAATTGAAATGCCGCCCACACTTGAAAGAATGGCACAAAACGAACAACTTCTTGTCTATGAAGCTCTTACCTGTGCAGGGGAAAAGCTTTACATTTGCTATGCCTCCTCCGATAATAGCTCAGCCCCCCTCCTCCCTTCCGAAACAGTTGAAAGAGTGAGAAGTATTTTCCCCGATGCTCTATTCGAGGAGGACATGGTAACAGAGCCTTCAGGATTAGATATTATCACCTCCAAAAAAGCAGTTTTTGACATATTGCTTTCTAAAATACGTGTTTTTGAAAAAGAGGGAAAACCGCTTAGCGACGTTCTTAGGGCTGCGGCGTACTACTTTAGTAAGGATGAAACATTTTCACGGCTTCTTTATTATGCCGTTAGTATGACGGGCTACACCAATGAGGCTGTAAAAATCAGTCCTGAGCTTATGGAAAAAGCACTGGGCAAGGAAGGTATAAAAACAAGTATTTCACGGCTTGAGGCATATAACAAGTGTCCGTTCTCATATTTTGCAAAATATATACTTAAGCTTGAGCCAAAGCAAAAATTCGAGCTAAGTGTATCAGACAGCGGTTCTTTCCTGCATGATTTCTTAGACAGGTTTTCAACACTTGTGATTTCCTCCAAGGACGAATCGGGTGCTCCTCTTACATGGGCAAAAGTCGATAACGACTTTATAAGAATTAACACGCCGAAGATTTTGGAGGAAATCCTCGGCGGCGTTAACGCACGCATGCTTGAAATTCCCAGAATCAACGCACTTTTTAAAAGACTGTGCAATACGGCACAGCAATCTGTTTATGCCGTAAGACATCACATTGTAAAAAGCGACTTTATACCTATGGGTTATGAAATTTCCTTTGATGAAAACGGAGATTTTAAGCCTATTAAACTAAAACTTGACGATGGCAAGGAAATCCTTCTCAGAGGAAGAATAGACCGTGCGGATATTTTTGATGTTAATCCGTCCGACCCAAGTGCAGGGCAATTTGTACGGATTGTAGATTACAAGAGTACCGATAAAACACTTTCCCTTTCAGATGTATATAACGGAATCCAATTGCAGCTTTTTGTCTATCTCTCTGCACTTTGCACAAATGGCTACTCCCCCGCCGGAATCCTTTATTGCAACCTTTCAGACCCTATAGTTGAAGTGTCTCCGGAGGATTCCGAGGAAGATATTTTAACAAAAAGAAACATCGCACGTCGCATGGGTGGTATTGTTCTATCGGAAAATAATATGCTTGAGCATATGGGCGGTAATGACATATTGAAAACAAAAAAAGCAATAACTTCAAAGAATTTCAACTCAATGTTCAGGCATTTAAACCGTGTAATCAAAAGAACTGCCGAAAACATATATGCAGGAAAATATCCCATTGAATGTCAAAAGAACGCCTGTGATTACTGCGATTACAAAGGTCTGTGTCTGTTTGACAATGCATTTTCGGGTTGCAGAAGCAGCAATGCAAACACACTGAAGGAAGACGAGATTTGGGAAATTCTTGAAAAGGAGGCCCTGAATAATGAAATGGACTGAAGATCAGGAAAAAGCAATCTATGCAGCCCCTGCCGAGATTGTCGTGAGTGCTGCGGCAGGCAGCGGAAAAACGCAGATTCTTACAACAAGAATAATTGAAAGATTAAAAGACACATTAAACCCTGTGTCTATTGAAAAGCTTTTAATTGTGACATTTACAAAAGCGGCTGCCGCCGAAATGCGTGAGCGTATAGGAAAAGCACTGAAAAATGCAGTAAAGGCAGAAGCAGATGTTACTTTGCGTAAGCACTTAAAAAAGCAGCTTACACTATTGGGAGGTGCACATATTTGTACCATTGATTCTTTTTGCTACGACGTTGTAAAGCAAAACTTCTTTACAGTTAATCTCCCCTCAGATATTTCAATCGGCGAAAGCGGAGAGCTGACACTTTTAAAGCTTTCAGCTCTGGAGGATACTATTGATTCGTTATATTGTGCCCTTGAAAAGAAAAAAGGAAATGCTCTTTCCGAAGACAATCTTCTTCTCGCCTCTTTAGCGGAAGATTATTTTACAGACAAAGAAGATCTTGATTTAATTTTAGACGGGTTTGAAGCTCTTACCAATACCTGCTCATATGACAAACGCGATTCGGATTTTTCGGAAAACATTAAGGGTAACGGTGACTATTCCACAATGATTTCCTCACTTTATTCCAAGGCCCAATCTGCGGCATACCCCGACCTTTGGCTTAAATCAGCCTCCGATGCATATAACTGCGAAATAACAGATTACAAGGACACCGTTTTCTACAAGCATGCATTTTCCGAATGTACACGCATTATCGGAAATTCTTTACTTTCACTTAAAGAGCTTGAAAAAATTTCCCTTGCAAACGGCATCGGTTACGAACAGACATTAAGAAACGACTATGAATCGCTTTTTCCTCTGTCACTTTGCTCCGACTACAATTCTCTTTATGATACGGCAAAAAACAAGGTTTTCTTTGCTGATTTAAAGGGCAGAAAAAGAAATGTTGACAAAGCACTTGCCGATTCAATAAAAAACGCACGAACAAGCATAAAAGACAACGTAAATGAAGCCTTGACAAAGCTTGTTGAATTTTCCCTAAAGGAATGTGATTCTTTGAGGATTCAGCTTTACCCTCAGATAAAAGCACTCTGCTGTGCCGCTTCACTCTTAGGAAATATTTATTACAACAAAATGGTTGCACGGAAAATTATTGATTTTTCTGTCTGCGAGCATCTTGCCATGCAGATTATTTCCGAGGACGGAATTAATTTAAGCGACGTGGGTATTTCTCTCAGAAATAGATATGATGAAATCTATATCGATGAGATGCAGGACTCAAATGAATTGCAGGAAATGCTGTTTTCCTTTATTTCAAAAGGAAGAAGCTTCATGGTTGGCGACGTAAAGCAAAGCATATATGGCTTCAGAAATGCCGACCCCTCAATTTTCATGAAGAAATGTAATGAGTCCGAGTTTGACGAAGCTGCTTCAAAACGAAAAATATTTTTATCCAAGAACTTCCGAAGCAAAAAAAGGGTTATAGACGGAGTTAACAGTATTTTCGACGTTGTAATGACGGATAGTGTCTGCTCCATTGATTATAAGGCGGAGCACAGGCTGGATTTCGGTACTGATTTTATACCGGAAAACGAGCCTTGCGAAAAGTGCGAGATAGCAATTATCAGTGAAAGCGGAAATTCACAGGAGCAAGCATTTAACGAAGCGTGCTATATTGCCTGTGAAATTCAAAAGGTAATAGCAGAAAAAAAACAGGTCTGGGATAAGGATATTAACAGTTTCAGAAATGCCGAATACAGAGATTTTTCTGTTTTGATGCGTGCACTGAAAAACTACTCTCAAATATATGAGGAAGCTTTCGCCCTTTACGGCATTCCCTGCTACATAGACGGCAGTAACGACCTTTATGAAACCACCGAGGTAGGTCAGATAATTGAGATACTTAAATTGATTGATAATGCCCAAAGCGATATTTCATTGGCATGCACACTGCGAAGCCCGATGTTTATGTTCGACGAAAACGAGCTTCTTGAAATCAAGCTTCAGTCCAAGGAGAGCTTTTGTGATGCATTCTATGGAATTTGTGATAAAAAATATACTGTAAGAAAAGCTCTTAAAGAAAAGTGCAAAGCCTTCAAATCGCAGCTTGATAAATGGAGGTTTGTGTCGGGATTCATGTCCGTTGAGGATATCATACAGCGTATTTATACCGATACCGGTATATACAGTAATGTTCTCGCCTTTCCCGACGGTCAGTTAAGACGGGCAAACTTAGATTTATTATTGGAAAAGGCGGCTGAATTTGAACGCTCAAGCTACAGTGGTTTATTTAACTTTGTAAACTATGTAAGGGATATGCAAAAAACCTCCGACAACACAAACGAAGCTAAAGCAGTTAATGAAAAAATGAACGTAGTGCGTATTATGACGATACACAAATCAAAGGGGCTGGAATTTCCTTATGTATTTGTTGCAAATTGTTCAAAAAGCTATAAGTCTGTTACTGCAGGTGCAGGAGGACTTATTGTAAACAGTCGTGTCGGAATAGGAATGAATGTCATAAATCCGCTTCTCAGGTGCAAATACAATTCTCCGCCACAGACGGTACTGCTGAATATGGCAGCAAAGGATAACAAGACGGAGGAAATGCGTCTTTTATACGTTGCACTTACCCGTGCAAGGGAGAAAATATACGTTGTTGCAACACTGAAAAATTATGAAGCCTTTGAAAAGCTTCAGCTTTGTCCGTCAATTACTCTTACGGCAGATAATGTTCTTGCATGCAAAAGCTACATTGCCCTTATTGCACTCGCCTATTCGCGTGGTGGCGATAAGCACTGGAATTTGTCAGTAAAATCTCCTGCCGAAAACGAAATTAAGGAAGAATCAAAAGAAGATTTTAAGTCAATGTTTTGCGAAAACAGTGAAATTTCAGCAATGCTGAGTTATGAATATCCGCACAAAGAATCCGTTTTTCTTCCAAACAAAGCATCTGTGTCTTTCCTGAAGTCGGCAGACATTAATTTAGCACCTGCAAGCGACGGAAACATTCCAATGCTGAATACGCCTTCGTGCAAGAGGGTTTCGCTGAAAAAACCTCAATTTCGCAGTTTGAAATCAGGCGGTGTGTTTTTCGGAAATACTCACCACAAGGTTTTGCAGTATATTGATTACAACGGTGCATCTGTAGAAGAACAATGTGACGGATTTTTAAAATCGGGAATTATTTCGGAAGAAGAAAGAAAAATTATATCAATCGAAAAGATAGAACTGTTTCTTTCAAGTAAGTTGGGACAAAAACTTAAAAAAGCTTCCTTGGTTCACAGAGAGGAGCCATTTGTTATTTCGGTTAAAGCCTCCGAAATACAGCCGTCACTTCCCGACGACGAAACAATATGCGTGCAGGGTATCATTGACTGCTTTTTTGAGGAAGACGACCATATAGTTTTGGTAGATTACAAGACGGACGCTTATGAAAATCCCGATGAAATCGCCCGGAAATATGAAAAACAGCTTTATTATTATGAAAAAGCTTTGAAATGTAAATGTAAAGATAAATTAATAAAAAAGTATCTTTACTTACTCTACAAAAATGATATAATAGAGTTATAATTATGAATTTTCTTCAGGAGGTACATATATAATGTCAGAAAATATTGACGAAACAAAAGCTATAAAGCTTCCGAGCGAAGTAAGCAGTTCTTCTGTTATGGTTGAAGAAAAAGCATACGCAAGCAATTCGGATGCTCTTGATGATGAAACAGTAGAACAGCTTGTGGAGGACAGATTCGTTTCGGGAATTGTTGCCCCCCACGCCAGAAAGAAAAAGCCTGTGGGCAAAGTCGCAAAATCCAATCGGAAAAGGAAAAAGAAAAGAAGCTTTGCAATGAATACTCTTATAGTTCTTCTCATATCTGTACTGATATGCATTGTTTGCTTTGTTGCATCATATCTGATGTTTTCACAGCCTGACGATTCTAATGAAAAGTCAAACCCGTACGATTACAGCATCGGCGGCAAGCCCCCTGTGAAGACAGAAGAACCTGTTTTGGAGGACGACAATAAGCCTGCGGAGGATGAAGAAAATAACGACACAGATGTTTCAGATGAAAAAACCGATAACAAGCAGGAAGAAAAGAAAGAAAAAGAAGATACAAAGCCTGTATCAAAAGAACCTTCTACAGTAAAGCCGCAGAAAAATAACGTTGCAACAGAAACTAAAAAAGAACCTACGACGCAGTTAATCAAGCCGATTAAGCCCGAAAAAGAAAAGCCGACAACAACCGAGTCGGGCAGCGAGAATGTCCCCTCAACCTCAAAGCCCAATGAAGAAGCTTCAAGTAAGCCTTCAAATGAAAATTCAAATGAAGGTATAGTTTTTGAATAACAGAGGTTTTGTTCATGAAAACAAACGGTGCTGAAAAACTTATTTCAAAAATGATAGATCGCGAATATGCGGAAATGGCAGACCTTCCCGAAGATCAGCTCTATGAGGAGCTTTTTGATGATGAAGATGCATTGGTAGACGAAAAAAAGGACGAGGACTACTACGCTAACAGAATTGCAAAGGGATATGGTTTAACGGATAACAAAATATGATTGAGAAAAAGATGCGATTTCGTGTGAAGTCGCATCTTTAGTTTTAAAAAACGATTATATTTTTCTTAAATGATTGCAATATTTAACTTTATGTGGTAAAATAAGTAAAAACACAAAGAAAGGAACATATTATGCGTAAGACTAAGATTATATGCACCGTTGGCCCCGCATGTAACAATGAAGATACATTGACAAAAATGTGTATTGCCGGCATGAATGTGGCAAGGCTTAATTTTTCTCACGGAACACATGCCCAACACAAAGAAATGATTGATTTGATAAAAAAGGTTCGTGAAAAACTATCTGTCCCGATTGCTATTATGCTCGACACAAAGGGTCCCGAATATAGAATCAAGACATTTGAAAACGGCAAAATCATATTAAATGACGGCGATACCTTCACATTTACAACAAATGAAATTGTCGGAACTCAAGAAAAGGTCAGCGTCAATTACAAGGGATTAATTAATGACCTTGATGTAGGAGATACCATACTTGTCAACAACGGTCTTGTTATTTTTAAAGTTAAGAAGCTTACCGATACAGATGCTATTTGCGACGTTATAACAGGCGGTGAGCTTTCAAACCAAAAGAGTATGAGCTTTCCCGAAAAGGTTTTAAAGCAAACCTTTTTAAGTGAGCAGGACAAAAAGGACATTCTTTTCGGAATAGAAAATGACATAGACTATATTGCCGCTTCTTTTGTTTCCTGTGAACAGGATATGATAGATATTAAAACCTTTCTTAAAGAAAATAATGGCGAAGAAATCGGCCTTGTTGCAAAGATTGAAAACAGATTCGGCGTAAACAATCTCTACGATATTTGCAAGCATTGTGAAGGTGTAATGATTGCACGCGGAGATTTAGGTGTTGAAATCCCATTCAAAGAGCTTCCTGCCGTACAGAAAAAGCTTGTAACCGCATGCAGAATGATGGGAAAAAGAATAATTACCGCCACCGAAATGCTTGAATCCATGATTCACAACCCTCGCCCTACCCGTGCTGAAATTTCAGACGTTGCCAATGCGGTATATGACGGTACCAGTGCCGTAATGCTGTCGGGTGAAACAGCAGCAGGCAAATACCCCGTTCAGACAGTAAAAATAATGAGTGACATTTGCGAAGAAACTGAAAACAATATTCATTACAACAAGCGTTTCCACAACTCCGATTTTGAGATAAGAAATAATATAGATGCTGTTTCCCATGCCGCATGCTCTATGGCAATCGGTGTGAACGCCAAAGCAATTGCCGCATGCACGCTTTCGGGTGCTACTGCAAGATTCATTTCAAGATTCCGTCCTGTTGCCGACATTGTAGCTCTTACCGCCAATGCAAAAGTATGGCGTAAGCTGGCTCTATCGTGGGGAGTAATCCCTGTTCTCTGCGAGGAATACCCCTCTGCCGAGGTTATGTTCTACAGTGCATCAAGGAAAACAAGCAAGATTCTTAACCTCAAGCAGGGAGATAATATTATAATTGTAGGCGGAACAACCAGCGGAAAATCAGGACAAACAAACACCATACGCCTTGAAAGTGTTGCTGAAACAAAATAATTTGTCACCATTTCTCATTTGACAGGCATATACTATTGTGAGGTGGTGTCGGTGTGTCAAGGCAGAGCTTCCCGTTTTAAAAAAATTGTCAGTTTTTCTCTGATTTTCATTGGTTTATTTTCTATTCTCAGTGTGTATCTTTTTTCAAAATACTTAAGACCGACAATAATATCGGTATCACAAAAAACAGCTGAAAATGAGGTTTCGAGAATAATTGACGAGGAAGTAAAAAGGTTAATGCTGGAAGAATTTCTGACATATGATAAAATCACCGTAATTTCCAGAGATAAAAACGGAAGTGTTACTTCCGTAAGTGCAAATTCCGTTCTTATAAATAATTTTGCAAACGAGCTTGACATTTGCATCGGCAACAGAATTGACAGCACGGACACAATGAAAACCGAAATCTACCTTTCAAGTCTTTTAGGGATGGATTTGCTTTCGGGATTAGGGCCTAAGATACCGCTGAGATTTCAGCCGATATCGGTTACACACGCAGACATTTCACATAAATTTGAACAATCCGGTATTAATCAAACCCTGCATACAATAGAGCTTTCCATATGCATTGATATTGAGATTTTATTACCTATGGCAAGCAGTACAATAACTGTTGTATCTGCCATGCCTATTGCACAAACTTTGATTGTCGGAACCGTCCCGAAAGGATATTTAAATAAAAATTAAAATTCCTTAAAAATTTATTGACTAATTTACAAAAAAGATATATAATTATATATGAATTTTTAGTAAGGAGCTTTCAGTTTATGGTTTCAAAAGAGATTGTTGTGCAGAATCAGGTTGGATTACACGCACGTCCTGCAACATTTTTTATACAAAAAGCAAATGAGTTTAATTCTTCAATCAGAATATCCAAGGACGAACGTAAGGTCAATGCAAAGA
Organism: Clostridia bacterium; assembly: GCA_045545055.1. GTDB lineage: Bacteria > Bacillota > Clostridia > UMGS1883 > UMGS1883 > UMGS1883. The sequence goes on from JAZQAB010000082.1 coordinate 12,363, forward strand.
GCCTTCTTGGAGTTTTATCCTTGGGCATTACCAGGGGCACTACGGTTACATTGACTGCCGACGGTGCTGATGAGGAAGCGGCACTTGAGGCTTTGGAAAAGCTTATTGCCTCAAATTTTGCAGAATAAATTTTTAAAGCCTGACCCTGCGTCAGGCTTTTTGATTATCAGGAGCTTATTATGTTCAGGAAGAAAATTCTTTTACTTCTATTAGTTATCTCATTAATATTATGTGCCTGCACCCCTACTCCACGCTCTGTTCTTACCACAGAAAAAATCGGAGAAGGCAAGGATAGTGCACAATTTCATTTTATTGACGTCGGTCAGGGTGACTGTACATTGATAACAAACGGAGAATCATCAATCCTTGTTGACTGCGGTACATATGAAAGCGGAGGAAAACTCTGCGAATATTTAAAAAATTTAGGAATAAAATCTATTGACTACCTCATCGGCACTCATCCTCATGAAGACCATCTTGGTGGAAGCAGTGCTGTGCTCAGACTGTTTGACGTTAAGAATGTATTTTTAAACGGAGAAATGTCCTCATCATATTTCTTTGAAAGAATGGTAGATGTTCTTGAGCAAAAGAATATCACCCCATATATTCCGGAAATTGGTGAAACGTACACGTCGGGACCTTTTGAGTTTGAGTTTTTGTCGCCTGAAACGGATTTTGGAGATGAAAACCATAACTCTCTTGTCGTAATGGTAAAATATAAGGATATAAAAGCTCTTATAACAGGAGATATTGAAAGGCCTGTAGAGTCTTATCTTGTAAATCATGATAAGAATTTATCTGCGGATATACTAAAGGTTTCACATCACGGAAGCAGGAACGGGTCTTCGTCGGAATTTCTGCGAAAGGTTAATCCAGCCATTGCCGTAATTCAGTGCGGAAAGGATAATTCCTACGGACACCCTCATTATGAAACTTTGAAAAGATTGGAAAACACAAAAGCAGCGTTACTAAGGACAGACGAGGAAGGCACAATAGTCATCAGAACTGACGGCGAAAAGCTTTACAATGCCTCTGAGGAAATTGTTCCCGAAGAGTCTGAGAAAGCTGACGACAAGCAAAAACAATTTATAGGAAATATTAAGTCGATGGTAGTGCACTCCACTCAATGCAAAAGCCTGCCCTCGGAAAACAACCGAATCTATTTCAACACAAAAGAAGAAGCACTTAATATGAATTATAAACCTTGCGGAAACTGCAAGCCATGATGAAAGGAAGTTTTTTATGAAAGTTATACTCTTTAACGGTAGCCCCAAAAAGAATGGTTGTACATTTACAGCTCTTTCCATAATTGCAAAGGAGCTTGAAAAAGAAGGTATTGATACCGAAATTTTCCACGCAGGTGCTGCAACCAAGGGTTGTTTGGGTTGCAAATATTGCGTAAAAAACGGAAAATGTATTACTGACGACTGTGTAAACGAAGCGGCTAAGCTTCTTCCCGATGCTGACGGTGTTGTTTTCGGCTCTCCTGTTCACTACGCAGGAGCAAGCGGAATGATGACCTCTTTTCTCGACAGACTGTTTTATTCTGCGGGAGCTTCTCTCAGACTTAAACCCTGCGGTGTTATGGCAAGCTGCAGACGCGGTGGAAGCACGGCTACTCTTGACCAGCTTTTGAAATACCCCGAATTTAAGGAAATGCCCATCGTAAATGCCCAGTACTGGACAATGATTCACGGAAATACTCCCGACGAAATACTGCAGGACGAGGAGGGCGTTCAGGCAATGCGTACATTAGGAAAAAACATGGCATGGCTTTTAAAATGCATTAAAGCAGGAGAAAATGCAGGAATAGAAAAGCCTGCGGCGGAAGAAAAAATCAAAACAAGCTTCATCAGATAAGAGGGTATGTTTTTATGACAAAATTTGATTCTTTTAAAAAATATGTAGCAGGGAAAAATATTTCGGTAGTAGGAATCGGAATAAGCAATCTCCCCCTCATTAAGTTTTTGCATGAAAACGGTGCAATTGTTACAGCGTGCGACAAAAAAAGCAAATCCGAGCTTGGCGATACCGCTATTGAGCTTCTTTCCATGGGTATTAATCTCAACTGCGGAGAGAACTATCTTGAAAACCTATCAGGTGAAATAATTTTTAAAACTCCGGGTATGCGTTTTGACCTCCCTGCACTGGAAAAAGCTCGCAAAAACGGAAGCATCGTTACAAGCGAAATGGAGGTATTTTTTGAGGTATGTCCTTCAAAAATCATTGCGGTAACCGGAAGTGACGGAAAAACCACAACTACCACGCTTATTTATAACATCTTAAAAGAAAGCGGTTATAAGTGCCATGTTGGGGGAAATATCGGCACTCCCCTGCTTTGCAAAACCGATGAGATTTCTCCCGATGACATCGCTATACTTGAGCTTTCAAGCTTTCAGCTTCATACAATGAAAAAAAGTGCGAATGTTTCGGTTATAACCAATATGTCTCCCAATCATTTAGATGTTCATAAATCATATGAGGAATACATTGATGCAAAAAAGAACATATATCTCCACGCTGATGAGGACAGTATACTCGTTGTAAATAAGACAAATGAGAAATCCTATGAGTGTAGAAACGATGCAAAAGGAGCAGTGCGTGTATTTGGCTATGACAATGATTGCGACGTTTATTCAGACGGGGAATTTATCTATGCCTTTGGCAAAAAGCTTTTGAAAATCAGCGATATAAAAATCCCCGGTGAGCACAACATACAAAACTATATGACTGCAATAGCCGCTACCTATCCTTTATATAAAGACGATGCGGTTACATCTGTAGCACGTAATTTCGGCGGTGTTGCACACCGAATCGAATTTGTCCGTGAATTTAAAGGCGTACGTTACTATAACAGCTCAATCGACTCAAGCCCCAACAGAACAATTAACACACTCAGGGTTTTTGATAAAGTAATTCTTATTACGGGCGGCAAGGACAAAGGTATTCCCTACGATGAATTAGGCGAGCATCTTGCAAAAAAAACAAAGCACATTGTGCTTATTGGAAAAACAGGTCCAATCATAAAAGAGTCACTTGATAAATATATTGCAAAAACAGGCATTGGCAAGGATATTTGTACTGAATTTTGTACAACATATGAAGAAGCAGTCAATGCTGCAAGGCGTGCGGCAACTGAGGGTGATATTGTTTTACTTTCAAATGCAAGCACAAGCTTTGATATGTTTAAAAACTTTGAAGAAAGAGGAAGCCTCTTTAAAGAAATCGTTAATAATCTGAAGGATTGATTGTATGAAGGCATCAGAATATTTAAAAATACTTGACGGTGAATTTGGCGTAAGCGGAAATGAATCAGACATACGAAAATGTATAACAAAGCTCTTTTCGGATTTTTGTGAAGAAGTGTACACAGATACCCTTGGTAATGTTATAGGAATAAAGAAAGGCACAAACCCCTCTGCCCCCTCACTGATGATTGAGGGGCATATGGACGAGCTTGGTTTTATGGTGAGTGATATTACCGATAACGGAAGTATAAGATTTGTTCCTATAGGCGGCTTTGACCCAAAGATTCTTCCGGGAATTGAGGTTACTGTTTGGGGCAAGGAAAAGCTTTTCGGAGTAATCGGAGCTACCCCTCCCCACCTCCTTTCAGGAAAGAGCAAAGTTTCTAAAATTTCCGATTTATGTATAGATTTAGGAATGAGCAAAGAAAAGGCAGAGTCACTTGTAAGCATCGGAGATATAGTAACTATAAATACCTTCTTTACTCCGCTTATGGGCGACATAGTAGCCGCTCGCTGTATTGATGACCGCGGAGGTGTGGCAATTGTGTTAAAGGCTTTAGAGATATTATCTACCTTTAAACTTGAGAATGACATTATTGCCGTTGCTACAGTACAGGAGGAAGTCGGACTAAGGGGGGCAAAAACGGCAGCCGCACATATAAAGCCCGGTTGTGCCATAGCCATAGACGTCTGCCATGGAACATCGCCCGGAGTGTCGGAGGACGCCTTCCCCTGCGGAAAAGGACCTGTAATAACAATGGGACCAAATCTCCACAGAAAAATGACACAGAAACTAATTGAGCTTGCAAAGCGTGACGGCATTGATTTACAGCTTGAAGTATGCCGCGGTGATACAGGTACGGATGCATGGGAAATTCAAGTATCGGGTGCAGGTGTGCCCACAGCACTTCTTTCCGTTCCGCTAAGATATATGCACTCAAACTATGAGGTATGCGATACAAACGACCTTGAAAGTGCCGCAAAGCTTATCTCATCATTTGCAGTACAGTTGAAGGAGGGTGAATGTTTATGCTGGTAAAAGAGCTTGTTTCCCTCAATGCTCCGTCAGGCTTTGAAGATGAAGTCCGTAATTTCATAAAGAGTAAAATAACGGCAGATGAAATCTACATTGATTCTATAGGAAACCTTATATGCAGAAAAAAAGGAAACGGCAAAAAGGTTATGGTCTGTGCCCATATGGACGAAGTCGGGTTTATTATAACACAGGTAACAGAGCAGGGCTTTTTAAGATTTGAAACACTGGGAGGAATTGACACAAGTGTTTTGAGCAGTAAAAAAGTTCTTATCGGAAAAGACAAAATTCCCGGCATTATCGGTGCAAAAGCAATTCATCTGCAAAGTGCCGATGAAGCTGATTCACCCGTAAAGAAGAAGGACTTGCACATTGACATCGGTGCTAAAGACAAGGAAGAAGCCGAAAAGCTTGTATCAATGGGAGACTATGCCACCTTTGACGGAGAGTATACTTCTTTCGGTGAAAACATGATAAAAGCCAAAGCACTTGATGACCGCACGGGCTGTGCAATTTTAATGGAGCTTATGAAAGAAGAATATGAGAGCGATATGTACTTTGTATTCTCCGTACAGGAAGAGGTCGGGTTACGCGGTGCTAATGTTGCCGCACATAATATAAAGCCCGATATAGCCCTGGTCATTGAAGGAACAACCTGCTCGGACGTGCATGGCAGTAAGCCTCATAACACGGTAACCACTATAGGCGGTGGTGCAGTTATGACAGCCGTTGACATGGCTGCTGTTTCCGATAAAAAGTATTTTGATTTTATAACAAAAATTGCGAAGCAAAACAATATTAAGCTTCAGATAAAACGTACAACTGCCGGCGGAACAGATGCAGGAGCTATTCAAAGAAGCAATTCTGGTGTAAAAACCGCAGTTCTTGCCGTTCCCTGCAAATATATTCATTCCGGCGTAAGCGTTATGAATTACAGCGATTTTGAGGCTGTCTATGAGCTTTCAAAGGCAGTGCTGAAAAGCATCGAAAGGAGCGGTCTTTAATGGAATTACTAAAAAAGCTTACTCTCTGCGTCGCCCCATCAGGACGCGAAAACAAAGTTCGTGATTTAATAGAAGTCGAATTAAATGGGGTTTGCGATGAAATATATACCGATGCTCTTGGCAATCTCATTTGCCATAAAAAGGGAAACGGCAAGAAATTAATGCTTGCCGCTCATATGGATGAAATCGGATTTATGGTGACATATATTGACGATAATGGCTTTTTGAGATTTTCAACCATAGGCGGTGTGGCGAAACACAATACCATAAATTCACAAATAGAATTTACAAATGGTACAAAAGGAAAAATCTCCTATGAAAGCAAGGAAAATCCCACTTCTGTAGGGTTTGATAAAATGTATATGGACATCGGTGCTTGTGACAAAAAAGAAGCTGAAGGCTCAGTACAAATCGGTGATATGGCGGCATATTCTGGGAATTTTGAGCTAATAGGCGGAAAAATCATGGCAAAAGCACTCGATGACCGAAGTGGCTGTTGGGCACTTATCCGTGCAATGCAAAAGGCAAAAAACAGCCCTAATGACATATATGCAGTTTTCACAGTGCAGGAGGAAGTCGGTCTTAGGGGTGCGAAAACATCATCAAACCTCATAAATCCCGACATGGCAATAGCAATTGATGTGTCAAACGTGGGAGATACTCCCGAATCGGCAGAGCTGAATCTCAGGCTTGGAAAGGGTCCGGGTATAAAGTTAAAGGATGCTTCCTTTATTATCCACGAATCCGTTAAAAAGCTTCTTTTGGACGGAGCAAAGGAAAGCGGTATCCCCTATCAGCTTGAAGCGGCAAACATCGGCGGTACCGATGCAGGTGCAATACACCTTTCGGGCGGTGGAATAGCTTCGGGAACAATTTCCATTCCGACACGCTATATTCACTCTTCAAGCGAAGTTGTTGATAAATCAGACCTTGAAAATACGGTTACACTTTTGGAAAAAATAATGGAAAAAGATATTTGTGAATACTTGATATAATCGAAAAAAATGCAGAAAGCCTTGACTTTCTGCATTTTTTCGATTAGCCGACGGGGAGTCGAACTCTAAGAAATTAAGTATATTGTTCTGTTTGCATTATCCCAACCGACTCTGATACCGAGTGCTTCAGAGGCAAAACGAAGTGGAACCATGGTGCGGCTGTTCTTAATATATGGTGCCGCTTCCATTTGCTTTTCCTTACCGTTCATATTAACGGTAAGATTATCTATCTGAAGCTTAACGCTGTTAGTGCCTTTATGTGCCGTGACGGTTCTTGTTTCCCCGTCCCAATCTACGGTTGCACCGAGCATTTCAAAAAGCTCACGCATGGGCACCATTGTTCTGCCCTCTATGATTTCTGGCATTACGGAAAAGCTGATTTCTCTGTCGTCCATCAGAACGGTAATCTTACTTTCAAGGAACTCCCAGTATTTCTTATAATCATATTCAAAAAGCCCCTGATGTCCGCCAATGTATGCTTTGCCATCTACAAATTCAACATTGTTGAAATAACCGCCCCAACCTCCGGGAACAATATTCCACGTATTTCCGTTATCTCTGGTTTCAATAATTTTAAAATCAGAATCGTTCATTCCGGTGCCGGGAGAACTGAGGAAAATCATGTGACCGGGTATCTCGGGATTATAAAAGGCACGGTTAAAATAGGGATATTCAAACTTTGATTTAAGGTCTTCAACCTCTCCTGTGGCAAGATTGAAACGCTGTACATACAACCCTCTTACAATCCATAAATAATTGGAATCTACAGTATCGAAAAAGATTCCCTTTATATCATTTGAAAATCCGGGCGAAATTGCATATGTCCAGGTTTTACCTTTATCATAGCTTAAATGAAGCTGTGTTTCCTTATTTGTTCCCGTAACGCCAAGCCATTTCTTGCAATCCTCCGTCATGGCAAATACGGTCATTGAATTAGGTTCCCATGTCTTTCCGTTATCGTGGCTGGTGTGATATGATGTGTAGATTGTATTTGGATCCTCTGCATCGTATCGAAGTATTGTGGAAGTACCATAGGGTGCGGTTTCCTGTGCTGTTTCGGGATTCATAAGCTGCCATGTAACGCCCTTGTCAAAGGATTGACGCACTCCGTCAAACGGAGGATCTGCGTTGTTCGTTCCTACATATGCGATAACGTGGTTATCGTCATTGGGATCAAACACTGCTTTAACAAAAGTGTAAGTTTTAAGTTCTGCAGTATTGCTTTCATCTTTAGGCATAGCGTTCATAGTCAGAGTATCACCGTCTTTAAGCGAACCGCTTTCATGAACAAAGCCTTTTACGTCAACTGTTACGAAAAACGGTCTGAGCTGACTGTCAACCGCAATATCACTTATACTTGCTCCGGAAAATCCCGATGACATTGTTCTGATTTTTCCGTTATAATACTCCGCAGGACCAAGATAATTGAGTATTACTCTACCCGGCTTTGTCATATCAAGGGCAAACGGCTGACAAAACCAACCCGTATATCCTTTGTGCCCCGCAGGATATCTTGTGTTTTCATTTTCTGTTGTGATTTTTGAATTTTCGGGAGTGATAATCCTCTCAAAGCTTGTACCGTAATCATAGCTTACAAGATAATTATAAGTCATAAGCTGTCCTGCAAGATAAAGCGGATATATTCCGTTCTCATTCTTCGGACCAAAGGTCAGATGGTAGAAGGTCTTTGGTGTAAGAGAAACTCCTTCGGGAAGATTTTCGTATGTAACAAGATATTTTTCCTTAAAAGTTTCTCCGCCGTCTACAGATTCATAAAGCAGGTAATCATTGGCTTTTCCCGTTGCCTTATCGATAAATTTACCGCCTACGAAAATATGCATCGGGTTTTCGGGATGCACTTCAACTGTAGCACAGGCAAAGGTTCTTGTATCGTCCGTTCCTTTAATTTCCCATGTGTTTCCACCGTCATGCGATACATAAAGTCCGGGGGTGGCACTATCGTCATTTGTGTTTTCCTCTGCCGCTACATAAATATGCTGTCCGTCAGGGCTTACCTCTATAGAGTGGAAGTATATACCCTTATTACCTGTTGCTGCTTCAAATTTTGTATACAGATTTGTCACCTTGTCGGTTTTTCTGTCAAGCTTGAAAATGCCGCTGGGAATTGATGCATACAGATTTCCTGCAGCATCAAGAGTCATAATTTTCTGGTAAGAAGCAATGTTACTGGGGTCTTTTATAACCTCTTCCCATGTTTTTCCTCCGTCACGGCTTCTTCCGATGCCGGCTTTTTTGGCAACATAATAAACCGTGTTTTCATCAAAAATATCGCACAAAAGACCCTGTGAATAAAATCCCGGATATCCATTATTTGTATTGTACCAGTTTTTTCCGCCGTTTGTTGTCTTGAATATACCCGAGGTATCGGTACCAAAGTACATAATATCGGGATTAACTGGAGAAATAGCAAAAGCACGAATCTGCTGGCATGCCTCACCGCCGTACTCTCCACGACTGAGCTGTGCATTGTTTATAATATGCAGGTTTTTAAGCCAGGGAGCATATACGGTTGCAAACGGTGACTCCATGTACGGCTCTTTATACACAGATGCCGGAACCTCCCTGAGGTTTTTGTAAACATAGAAGTCCGATGCATTAACGCCGATTGATGTCGTGCAAATTAGTACTGTCAGTAGTAAAATTAAAGCTTTTTTCATTTTTGTTCATCCTTTCTATGGCTTTTATAATTAAAATAATTTTAACCTATAATCTGTTCTGTTTCATAATCAATAGTATAATCACAGTTTTCCTTATGGAAATATTTTGCCTTCAGCCTGACATCTGCCGAGGAAGCTCCTGCTAAAAAAACAAACTCACCCGGCTCAATCATCCATTTTCTGCAAGTCAAATTGTAGTGGCTTAAATAATATTCAGGAACGGTAATTTTAATCTCCTTTTCTTCCCCTGCCTTAAGGAACACTTTTTCAAAACCGCACAATTCTTTTTTTGGTTTTGAAACACTGCTTACAGTATCGAAAACATATATCTGTACCGCTTCTTTTCCGTCAATGTTACCGCTGTTCTTCACCTTGAGCGAAATATTAAACTGTGTATCGCACTTTTCTATATTCATATCCCGGTACTCAAAGGTAGTATACGAAAGCCCATGCCCGAAAGGATACCATACTTCTTCGGGATGCAGGTCATAATATCTGTAGCCTACACGCCATTTTTCATCATAGCTTACACAGCAGCCGTTTCCGGGGTAATCAATATCGGTTCTGGATTTTAAGGGGAAGGTTTCCGAAAGCTTTCCTGAGGGATTTACCTTTCCGCACAGTACATTTGAGACTGCACTTCCTGCCGCTTCGCCGCCAAGCCACATTTGCACTATTCCCTTTACCTTATTCTGCCATGCAAGAGGAATAAATGCACCGCCCGACTGCACTACCAATACTATATCTTTTTTCTTGGCGTAAATTCTGTTTATAAAGAATTCATAGTAAGGGTCAAGATGCGAAGTCACCCTGTCGCTACCCTCTGCTTCCACAGATTTCTGCCGCCCCATAAACATAAGAACCAAATCAGCCCCGTCTATTGCTTCGGCATAATCTCTTTGCAGTGCTATGTGCGTTTTTTCAAAATATTTATCGGTTGAATACAAGGGAACATAAGCAATTTCAGTATCCGCATCTATTTCTTTTTTCAGACATTCAAGGGGATTATCTATGTATTTTTCACTTACATATACATTAGCACTGCCATATCCCGCTATAACGGGCTTTTCAGCATATTCACCCAAAATTGCAATTTTCTTATACTTGCCTTTCGTTATGGGAAGTACATTGTTATCATTTTTGAGAAGAACAATAGATTCTTCGGCAATTTCACGGGCGGTTTCGTGCTGCTTCTCTCTGCTTATTTCTACATTCTGTTTTTTGTAGTTTGCCACAAACTTAAGAATTCTGTATACCGCCTCGTCAAGTATTTCTTCCGTAATTGTGCCGTTTTCAAGTGCTTCTTTTACTTTGTCTACAAGACCCGGTGCATCCGGCATCTGCAAATCAAGACCTGCCGCAAGAGCCTTTCCCTTATCCTTGCAGCAACCCCAGTCAGTCATTGTAAAGCCTTCATATCCCCATTCTTCTTTTAAAATATCGTTTAAAAGAACCTTGTTTTCACTGCACAAAACTGAATTTACTCTTTGAAGCGCACACATAACAGCGGCAGGATTTGATTTCTTTATCGCAATTTCAAAGGGGCGAAGATAAATCTCCCTCAGTGTTCTTTCATCTACGTCCACGCTGATTGTCAGGCGGTCTGTTTCCTGATTATTTGCAGCAAAATGCTTAATACATGCACCGACGCCAAGGCTTTGAACTCCATTAATATAGCCTGCCGCCATTTCGCCTGACAAAACAGGATCCTCCGAAAAATACTCAAAATTTCTTCCGCAAAGGTCGGTACGCTTCATATTTACACCGGGACCAAGAATCATGGCTCTGTCATGAGATATACAATCCTTTGCAATACCCTCCCCCATTTTGTAGGCAAGCTCTTTATTCCATGTTGCCGCAACGCCGCTGAGGCACGGAAAAGCCACACAATCATCAGTTCCCATAATTCTTACACCGTGTGGGCCGTCGGCAAGAGTTACGGGATTGATTCCAAGCCTTTCAACTCCCGAAACCTCCATGGTAGAAATACCGGAAGTAATTATGGCTTTTTCTTCAAACGTTAATTTCTTTACAATTTCACGAATTTTGTCCATTCATTTCTCCCCTTACGTAAAATACGTCCTGCTTTAAATTAATTATAACACAAAATAATTTTAAAAGCAGGACGTATTTTGATTTCTATAAGATGTTTTTTGATTTACGGTATTCGTTTGGCGGACATCCGCATCTTTTTAAAAATTCACGATTGAGATTTCTTACACTTCCAAATCCGCAATCATAGGAAATATCGGTTATACTCATATTGGTGGTCACAAGTAAATTTTTTGCGTGTATAACTCTGATATCATTAAGATATTCCACAAAGGTTTTTCCTGTAGTTTTTTTAAACTGTCTGCAAAAGTGAGCATTGGAATATCCGCATTTTTCCGATACTTCCTCAAGCGTAAGGGTGTTTCTGAAATTCTTATTTATATAACCGATAATTTGCCCTAAGTCAAGCTCTTTATCAGGCATTAATACAGACCCCTTGGCTCTGAGAATTAAAATTAATATACGCTCAAGTGCATTTTTAATTGCAAAATCGGAAAATTTCTCACAATTGCGTTCCTCTTTTATCGTAATGAATGCAATTTTCAATTTTTCATCGCAGGTCATAATAAAAGGCTCAAATTTTGTTATCTCCCTAAGCATTGTAGAAAGGCGTTCCGGCACAAATTTAACCGTAATTGTTCTGAATTTTTCATTTCCTTTGTTATAAGAATGTAAATCCATAGGAGTGACAAAAACCAAATCTCCCTTTTGAAGTTTATAGGCTTGACCGTTTAAAATGTACTCACCGTCACCCTCTGACACGTATTCAAATTCATAAAATTCATGCCTATGCTCACGAAATGAATCAAAGCTGCTTGTAATTACTTCAATGTCACGACGGTAAGAAACTATTTCAGGAATTTTTTTATTCATAATTTTTATCACCACCATTATACAGCAATTATAGCATTACTTCTTTCATATGTCCAGTTTTTAATTGACACTAACTACATTTTGTGATATAGTTTAACTGAGTAGATGTATATATTGTGTTTAGTTGGTGATAGTGTGATTACATTAGTAGAAATATTTGACCCCAAACAATACGAAAACATAATATCTCCCATTATGATAAAAGGGATTTCAAAAGTAATCTATATAGGCAGCAAAGAAATTATGACCAAAGCCAAGGCAGACAGCATTAAGCAATTTTACAAGAACAGAAAATTTAACGCTGCGGTAGAGTTTCTGTATGTAGAGCGTGATAACTCCGTTTCCATAAAAAACAGGCTTAAAATGATTATCAGACAGAATGAGAATTGCGTTTTTGATGCTACCGGCGGCGAGGATGTTATTCTGGCAAATGTAGGCATTATTGCAGAGCGGTTTTGTGTACCGGTAATCCGCATTAATACAAGCGATGCAACGTTTATTTGTGTACATGGAAACTATGATGCCGTAATGAGAGATGATTACGAGCTGTCGGTTTCAGATTTTATTACACTTCAGGGCGGAGAAATCCTTCACTACAATTCCCTTAACAATTTTACCACTTCACTTGCTGAGGACATTAATAGTGTTTTCAGAATCAATTCGCACGATTGTGAGGCTTTCAGTGCTTTTTGTAATGTTATTTCCGAATACATTTCCCACGACAAGAAAGAACTTGTTATTGATATTGAGGCCTATAATAATAAGGTTTCAAAATTACGTTGGGACGTAAATAAAATAAGGGATTTATTCATATCCCAAAACCTGTTATGCGAGATTGAAAGCAGTCCAAAGCATGTATCTTACAAAATAAAATCATCTACCGTTTCAGCTTGCCTTAGTAAATCAGGCAATGCACTTGAATACTATACGGCACTTACCTTATCCGATTTTAAAGAAACCTTCAGAGATATTATGGTCGGCGTGAGCATGGACTGGGGCAGTGCAAGTACACAGTGTGACACTCGTAATGAAGTGGACGTCATGGCAATTACAAAGAATTTTCCTGTCTTTATCTCCTGTAAAAACGGAGAAGTCAGAAAAGATGCTCTTTATGAGCTCGACACTGTTTCACGCAGGTTGGGCGGTTCATACGCAAAGAAGGTAATGGTGTGTACTCATATTTCCAAGAATAAAAGTGCACGTGCACACTTTATAAAACGAGCACGAGATATGGGCATCATACTGATATTTGATGTTCATAAAAAAAGCCTTGGAGAATTTAAGCATTATTTATCAAATATTACAAGATAATCCGGTAGATTTCAAAGCATATATATGTTATCATTTAATTATACTAAAGAAAAGGAAACAAGACCAATGAATCATTTTTTTAAAACATTACAGGCTGCCTTAGTTGCATTTTCGCTTTGCACTACTACGTTTGCTTCAACACAAATCAGCGATACCAGAATTCTTTCATCACCCATCTGGATGCCTGATGATTTACTTGTAGATAACGAAAATATCCCCGTGGCTTTTGACAATACCATGCACCCCGAAAGTGCCATGGGATTCACCGAAAGCTATAACGGGAATTTAAAATTCACAAACAACGTTGACGGATATTCTGTTTTAATTCCGTCAGATATGAAGCTTGATATGTCGCTTTCCGATACGTGTGCAATCCTTAGCGATGGATATAAAACATTGAAAATTTTCAAAGAAACCTTTGACACCGCCGGTGAAAGGCTTTCATATTTAAGCTATTCAAATAAATTCAGAGAAAACACTGCCGATCATAAGGTTGAAAAAGAAACCTCTTACAGTCAAAACGGCAGAGAGTATCATATTTTGCAGTGGTCCCGTCAAAAACTCAGTCATATTAAAGACGATAAAAACCATTATGCTTGTGTTGACGTTTGCATCGGGGCAAGGGTATATACCTTTTTCTTTGCATCTTCCCGTCCGTTCACGCAAGAAAGCGACTACCTTAGCATTGTAAATTCGCTCTCAACCTTTGATGCATCTGTACCTCAGGCGAATACCTATAACAAAGGTTACAAGCTCGGCAGTCTTGCACACCTTAATAACGCCGCAAAAAGCACTTATAATAATTTATTTTCCGACAGTGCCAAATTCACCTTAGGAATGTTTCCGCCCGATAAATTTGGCGGATTTGAGACAATGGAGGAATTTGAAGAAAAACTAAACTACAAATTCAGTTCTTTCCTTGTTTATACCGAGTTTACCGACAAAAACGGACTTTATGCCGCTGCATATAATACCAAGGTAAATAATTACATGGCAAAGGTTGCAAAAAATCTGCAATATGCACAGAGAACGGGTAAAGCAATTGAGTTAACGCTGCAAACTCCACTCGAACGCAAATCCGATAAGAACATGATATATGAGATTTTAAACGGCGAATACGACTACTTTTTAAGTGCTTACGGAAAAATGATTGCTTCATATCCCAATGTAACAGTTCTTATGCGTCCCTTCAATGAAATGAACGGTGACTGGTGTAACTACAGTGCATTCCACACCTCCCGTGATCCGCAAATTTACGTGGAGCTTTATCGTTACGTTCACTCAAAAATTTCAGAATCCGGAGCAAAAAACATTATTTGGGTATGGAATCCCAACGAAAGAAGCTTTCCTAACTTTAAATGGAACAGCCAGGATTTATACTATCCGGGCGATGAATATGTTGATATTTACGGAATTACAGGTTATAATACGGGAACCTATTACGAGGGCGAGAATTGGAGAAGCTTTGATGAAATATATGCCCCTATCTACGAAAGAGCTCTCCGCATTAACGAAAAGCCGATTATGATAACAGAGTTTTCCTGTTCTGCAATCGGCGGAGACAAGATAAAATGGATAGAGGATATGTTTATTTCTCTCCCCAAATATGACAAAATTAAAATGGGAATATGGTGGCATGCAACAGATTATGACGGACAAAACCTTTCCCGTCCGTATTTTATGGATACTCCCGACGGAACCATGGATATATTTGATAAATATTTAGGAGTTGATTAAAATATGATTTTTTGGACAATAGCTATTATTGCATTCATGATTATCGAAGCATCAACCGCTCAATTTGTTTCGATTTGGTTTGCAGGCGGTTCTTTTGCCGCTTTAGTTGCGGCGATATTTGAAGCAGGAATCCCTCTCCAGATACTTATTTTTGTTTTGGTCAGCGGTTTGCTTCTGATTTTCACAAAAAAATTTGTAGACCGACTCAAGTCACCGACAGGTGTTAAAACCAATTTTGATGCATTAATCGGTCAAACTGCCGTCGTAACGGAGGATATCTCAAATCCTGACGGCAAAGGTGCGGCAAAGCTTCGCGGAATTGAGTGGAGTGCGAGAAGTGAAGACGGTAACATAATTAAGCAAGGCACCTATGTAACAGTGAAAAAAATTGATGGAGTTAAATTAATTGTTAAGGAGGACTAATTTATGAGCTTTATAAATTTTTCAGCTTTGCTGGCAACTTCGGGGGTAAATATCAGCACGGGAAATTCAATCATTACTATAGCTGCTATTCTTGTAATTGCTGTTATTATTTTGGTTATTTCCAATATTAAAATTGTTCCCCAGGCGTATTCTTATGTAATCGAAAGATTCGGCGGTTATCACGACACCTGGACAGTTGGTCTGCATGTAAAGGTTCCTTTTATTGACCGGATTTCCAAAAGGGTTAATTTAAAGGAACAGGTTGTGGACTTCCCTCCTCAGCCGGTTATCACAAAGGCCAATGTTTCCATGCAAATTGATACCGTTGTTTATTTTCAGATTACCGACCCCAAGCTTTATACCTACGGCGTTGAACGCCCTATGATGGCGATTGAAAATCTTACTGCAACGACACTTCGTAATATTATCGGTGATTTAGACCTTGACGGAACGCTTACCTCACGTGACACGGTAAATACAAAAATGCGTGCAATTCTCGACGAAGCGACTGACCCTTGGGGAATTAAAATTAACCGTGTTGAGCTTAAAAACATTATTCCTCCCAAGGAAATTCAAAACGCCATGGAAAAACAGATGAAGGCTGAACGTGAACGTCGTGAAGCAATTCTGCGTGCAGAGGGTGAAAAAAAGTCATCTATTCTTATGGCTGAGGGTGAAAAGGAAAGTGCTATTCTGCGTGCAGAAGCAAAGAAGCAAGCGGCAATCCGTGAAGCAGAGGGTGAAGCCGAGGCGATTATCGCAGTACAAACCGCTATTGCAGAGGGTATCAGGAAAATCAATGAGGCAAATCCTTCAAAATCCTATATTGCAATAAAGTCTTTGGAAAGCATGGAAAAGGTTGCAAACGGACAGGCAACAAAAATTATTATTCCTTCCGAAATTCAGTCACTTGCAGGTCTTGCGGCATCGTGTAAGGAGTTAATCAAAGATTAAAAAGCCGATAAAAAACAAATGTAGTCGATTGTTTCGACTACATTTGTTTACTGTATAGGAATTTGCGTAAATTTAATTCGCATGAAACTGTGTACGTGCAGTGTTCGGGTGCGACGAGGGTGAAGCGGCACGCTTCTTTTTTATATCACATGAATACGCCTTTTACGAATATTTCCAATCCGATAAAGATTAAAATGCAACCTCCGAGAATGGTGGGCTTGCCTGCAATTTTTGTAGCACAGCTCTTCCCTATTTTTACACCAACACTGCAAATTACAAAGGTCGCAGCTGCAATAATTAACGCAGAGAGCAGTGCCATCAAGAAATCGTATTCGGCTATGGTAAAGCCTACAGAAAGGGCATCAATGGAGGTGGCGATTCCCTGTATTATAAGGGCAGCTAATCCCAAGGTTCTGACAGACTGAATTTTATCTTCTCCCACTTTTAATCCTTCGTAAATCATATTTCCGCCGATATATGTAAGGAGTATAAGAGCAATCCATGGAATCAGCGGTTTAAACCCCTCAAACGCACTTGCAACTGTATGCACACAAAACCACCCGATAAGAGGCATAATCGCCTGAAAAACAGCATATACTGCTGCAATGGTGAAAAGCTTTCTTCTTTTCATAAACGGTTCACTAAGACCATTAGCAAGGGAAACCGAAAAAGCATCCATTGCAAGCCCGACACCCAGTATAAGACTTTTTATAATAAATCCAAAATCAAGCACTATACATTCTCCTAATTCATAATATAGTAATGATAACATTTAATGACATGGCTGTCAATATTTTTAACATTTTATCCAAAATAATTTGAAATTTCCCTTGACATTCACTGCCCATTTGAATATAATGTAATGGTAGCAAATAAAGGGGTATAGTTCAGCTGGTAGAATAACGGTCTCCAAAACCGCAGGTCGTGGGTTCGAATCCTACTGCCCCTGCCACGAAAAAGAAGACATCGACGCAAGTTGGTGTCTTCTTTTTTAGCACGGGTTGTAGGATATCGATGTAATACGCTATCCTATCGCCTCTTTACATAAGGCGGTGATAATTTTGATTAAATATGAAATCATTGACATAGCTGAAATTCCCGACGAGGAATTAATAGACTGTTTTTATCACATGAATAAAGAAAAACAAGAAAAGATTAAAAGATATAGTGATTCTTTAGCTCAAAAGCTTTCAATAGGCGGAGAATGGCTCGCAAAGAAGCTTTTATCCGACTACAGCAAAATTCCTCCATATGATATTATTATATCAAGAGATGGGCTTGGAAAGCCTTTCACTCCCAATTTAGAGAAAGCATTTTTTAGCATCAGCCATAGCGGAAATTTTGTTGCCGCAGTAATATCCGACAGGCAGGTCGGGATAGATGTTGAAAAGCTTCGGTTTTTATCTGTAAAGGCATCAAAGAAAATATGTTGCGATGAAGAACTATACTATATATTCGGAAAAAACAGGGCTGATATTGATTTTGATAATAAGCAACCCCCCGATGTTATTAAACGCTTTCTTGAAATATGGACCGCAAAGGAAGCATACTATAAATGCATCGGAACCGGCATTAAAAACCCGAAAGCATTAAATATTCTATGCTGTAATGCAAGTCTGATGAAATTTGAAGAAAGAGATTGCCTGATATGTATAGCAGAAAACTGATTTCCCAAATAGGAAATCAGTTTTCTGCTATTTTCATCCAGTGACAGAATAATCCTTTTTAAATCCATGTGCACCAAAAATTTGCCACTGCCCGACACCCAGCCTTTGCATAATTGCTTTTCTTTCCTCTAAGCACAATTTTGAATCTGTATCAACCGAGGTCATCAGTATCGGTGCATATTGGTTATATTCTGCTTGTTCATGAGTTAACCCGTGTGTATTGATATAAATATCTCCGGTTATTGCAATATGGTTTAAATAATCTATCAGCACAATCTCTCCCGGCAGATGACCGCCTTTTCCCTCGTAAACTTCAAAATGTAATTCTTCAAAGTCGAAAAATCCAATTTGAGTAAGAGGTTCTTTTAAGTTTTCGACATCATTCCATAATGCTGTTATTTTTTCGGGATTTACAGCATTATATGAGGTCAGTATTTTGCAAATATTTATATATGGCTTATGGAGAGGATTTGATTCACGGTAGCCGTTCCTGCCCTCATATTCACTTACAAGACAATTTGCAGTTTTTTTACTTGCAATTATCTTATCAAACAGTGGCAAAAGCCCACAGTGGTCAACATCGGCATGAGTTACAAGGATTGCCTTTTCCATTGTATCAAAATCAGGAAGTATTTTTCTAAAAACCTCAAGCATTTCATCACTGTAACATGCATACCCACTATCCACAAACAATACCTTTCCATTACTTTTTATAATTATCGTATTGCTTCCGCAAGGCGGTTCAATAAGAGTTATTTCGGTATTATCGGTTATCTTGTGAGAGCTTATCCGGGGGCTGAAGTTTTTCCCCTTGGAAGCACCTAAAAGCTCGGCAAATTTGCTGATACTGTCAAATGTGCGGTATGGGGATAGTCCTTGTTCATCAAGAGTTTGCATTGCAAGGTTGACGTGCACCAAAAGCTCACGGCTTACAGCTTCGGAAAGTCCCATCGTTTGCGATAAGCCCATAACATAGGTGTTATAAAAAATACTGTTATCATATACCTTTTCAGAGCTGTTATAATCTATCACGCGAACCTTGCAAAGCTTCTCGGCTTCTTTCAGAAATTCCGAAATCTTATCGAAATCCTCAACATACAATCCCATTTTAAAATATTGGTAATCTGTTCCGTTCTCCTGTGAACTGATATAAGAGATGTTAAAATTGAACTCATTTATCAGCTGAAGTACATTTGTTACGCTTCCCGGAACATCGGGAAGACAAAATTCTATCAGCACAATACTCGTTTTATTTCCGCTGTTCTGAAGGTATCCGATTTTTTCAAGCTCGGTATCTGCTTTCTTTAATTGTTCCTCTGTTCCTTCCGCATCAATAAACAAGGTGTGTGAATCAACCGCTTTATTGTAGCTTACACGGGTAATATTTATGTTGAGTTTCGTAAAGCATTTGCTTGCTTTTAAGAATGCACCGATGTGGTTTGGCATGGAAGTTACATAGGTTTTTTTCACTTAAAACACCTCGTTTATATGCTGATTATAAAATTATTTGCTCATTTTCTCCAAGTCGTTTTTGCGGATTTCAACTCGTCTAACCTTACCGCTGATTGTCTTGGGAAGTTCATCTACAAACTCAACGATTCTCGGATATTTGTAAGGAGCAGTATGAGTTTTAACATATTCCTGTATTTCCTTTTTCAGTTCGTCTGTTCCTTCATTGCCTTTTACAAGCACGATAGTAGCCTTTACAATCTGACCGCGTACTTCATCGGGAACAGGTGTTATTGCACATTCCAGAACGTAAGGAAGTTCCATGATTACACTTTCGATTTCGAAAGGTCCGATACGGTAGCCGGATGATTTGATAACATCATCTATACGACCTACATACCAAAGGTAGCCGTCTTCGTCCATTGTTGCCTGATCACCGGTATGATAATATCCGTCATGCCATACTTCGTTTGTCTTTTCTTCGTCAAGATAATATCCGATAAAGAGGCCGCAAGGAACTTTATCCTTTACACGGATACAGATTTCGCCTGTATCACCCGTTTTACACTCATTGCCGTCGGGATCGAGAACAACAACATCGTACAGCGGACTTGGTCTTCCCATAGAACCGATTTTGGGTGTAGAGCCGACAAAGTTC
>JAZQAB010000083.1:0-5931 GCA_045545055.1 Clostridia bacterium
CTACTCGGCAGAATTATCCGAAAAGGTAACCCGAGGGCTTAAGGAAAACGCTCTTAAATGCAAATACAACGGAGGTACTTTGCCAATAGGTTATTCTACTGATAAGAACCAACATTTTGTCATAGACCCACTTACTGCACCGGCAATATTAGATGCCTTCAAGCATTATGCAGAAGGTGCTACAATGCAACAGATTAAAGATGAGCTAAATTTAAAAGGTATTCGTACTAAAAAAAACACACGTATTTCATTAAACACAGTAACCCGAATGTTACACAACAGAAGATATATTGGCGAATATAAATATAGCGATATAACTACTCCAAACGGGATACCGGCAATAGTTCCGGAAGATTTATTTGAAAGGGTGCAAGAAAAGATGAAGGCAAATAAAAAAGCTCCTGCCAAGCACAAAGCAGAAGATGACTATTTACTTACAACCAAGCTGTTTTGTGGAAAGTGTAAATGTCTTATGGTTGGCGAAAGCGGTACAAGCCACACTATGTTTGTTCACCGTTATTATAAGTGTGTCAGCGTAAAACACCACAAAGGTTGTGACAAAAAGACAGTCCGCAAGGAATGGATTGAAAACATTGTGATTTCTCATCTTATGAAAATAATCTTTGATGATGATTTGATGAACAAACTGGCAGACGCACTTCTTGAACATCTTGGCAAAGAAAATACTAACTTGCCTATTCTTCAAAAGCAATTTGCAGAAACACAGAAAAGTATTGACAATATACTCAATGCAATTCAGCAGGGTATTTTTACGCCTTCCACCAAAGAAAGGCTTGAAGCTCTTGAACGAGAAAAAAGTGAACTGTCAGTACAGATAATGAAAGAAGAAATGAGCAGACCAAATCTTACAAAAGAGCAGATTCTTTTCTGGATATACAGATTCAGAAAGCTCAACCCAAAAAGATTGGAACATCGCAGAAGACTTGTTAACAGTTTTCTTAACTCTGTTTACTTATACGATGATAAAATCATAATTGATTGCAACTACAAGGACGGCACGGAAACTATTACTTTAGAGGAAATAGAAAATTCTGCCTTATGTTCGGATTTAACATTACTCGGTGCACCAAAAAGAGAAAAGGCTTCACAAAGTGAGGTCTTTTTATTTTTGGTAGTAAGGTAACGGACTTGAACCTTAAGAAGGCAAAAGCCGTTCAGAAAACGATTGATAATCGTTTTTAGGCTTTTGGTGCGTAGTCCGGTACCCAAATGCAACGCATTTGGGTGGACAAGCAGGCAAGACGCCATAGGCGGCTGTGTCCTGTTACCTGCACCAAAAAAGGCAGATTCTTTGCGGAATCTGCCTTTTTCTATGTACCTTTTATCTTACAAAATACTTTTCACGCTTGTCGTAGTACAGCTTGTTATACATAAACGAAGCTACAAGACCCAAAAAGATTACAAAGAAAGGAATTGTGAATATCGGGAAAATATCTGAGAAAGGATTAAGTACAAAGGTATAAAGGATTGAATGAAGTGCTATACCGCTTAATACAGCTATGTTGTACAAACGGAAGTACTTAACAGCATTCTTTTTAAACTGTGCAAGCTGCAGTGCAAGATATGCCGCAGCAGCACCAAGAGCAATCATAACAAGCCCGAAGAAAATATCCACAAACTGCATAAAGCTAAACTGCTCATATAAGTAATCGGAAGTGAAGCTGAAGTCAACAGAATCAATCATTGCCGCAGCCTGTTTACCGCCATTATCAATTTCAGCAAAAGGATTATTCTTCATTGCTTCAAGATTCATTCCCGAGAAAACACTGCCCGAAGTAATTCCCATGGCAGCCTTAACCTGAGGAAGCTCATCAAAAAGAGCCGAAGGATTTTCTACCGCATCATTATATCCGCCCTGTACTGCATTTAATGCTATGCGTGCAAATTTACCCTCATCAGACATACGGAATATCACGTGCTGATAAATTCCGCCTGTCCAGAAAAGAATACCGATAATTACCAATATTGCAGATGCTGCAAAAAGAAGCTGCTTGGAAAGAAAATTGTGCCAATTCATGGGCTGATCAATTTCAGGCATAGGTACAGGCTCAGGAGCAGGAGCCGGTGTAGGTGCAGGTGCAGGAGCAGGTGTAGGTGCCTGAGGCTGTACACGGGGTTGCTCTACAACCTGAACAGGTGCAGGTGCAGGAGCTTCCGCTTCCATAAGATTGTTACCGCATTCGGGGCAAAATCTCTGATCTTCTTCGGTAACGGCTGTTCCGCATTTGTTACAAAACTTCATAACTACTACCTCCAAAATAAATATTTTTTCTGTATTTATTATATAAGACGGAGCAGAAAATGTCAATGATTTACAATTATTTTGAAAAAAATTCCCATTTTGGTGACTGCCCCAAAATGGGAATTTTTCGCAAGAGAGGTCGCTACCCCCTATTAAAGAACGCTTAAATCGTACATATCGAGGTATTTCTTGGTGTTTTCAACCATTTCTTTAAAAAGTGCCTTAGCATCGGCATAAGAGCAGGTTGTGAGAGGGTCATTTGCAAAGGCATTGAAAATTCTGCCTAAATCACGCTCTGCAATAGCCGCACTTACTTCCTCCTGTTCTCCTGAAATTCTCGAGATAAGAGGATATATTTCTGAGGGGATTTCTCCTGCAAAAACGGGAGTTACACTGTCATCGGAGAATACTGCATTTGACTCAACAACAGCTCCCATGGGAAGATTGGGTATCTGACCTACATTGGGAATATTTACGTTTGTAACAAGGTCGCAAAGTCCCAGAAGTGCTCGCATCTGAAGAACGCCTTCCTCGCCTGTGTTATTAATCTTAAGCTCCTCTTTACCGCTTCTGAGGTCTTCACTTCTCTGAAGTCTCCTTTTGAGGTCATCCTTTCTGTAATCAACGGAAGTTAATGCAAATCCCCATTCCTTTACTGTTTCGGGGTCTGCAAGATACCACTTTCCGGGACAAAATTCTGCAAGATGACGGTCACCTGCCGCGGCAATATATCCGTAGCGGCGGAAAAGATCCATCTTTATCTTTTCCTTGCTTTGGAAAACTGCGTTCATCCAGTTATTGTCAACATGTTCAGCATAACCATCCTTATAATACATGTCGGTAAACTTTTCGTATACGGGGAAAAGGTCAATATTTCTGTACTTAGCCTTTGTAATCCATGTGAAGTGGTTTACCGAAACGGGATTAACCTTAATTTCTTCTCTGGGAACATCCTTGATTCCGAGAACCTTATCAAGAGCAAAGGAAAGCACCTTTTGTGTTCCAAACACTTCGTGGCAGCATCCAAACGCCTTGATTTCGGGGAATACTCTGTAAAGGGTCTTTACACAAAGGGTCATTGGATTTGTATAGTTAATTACCCATGCCTGGGGGCAGTATTCCTTGATTGCAAGTGCAATTTCTTCATACATGGGAATTGTACGCATTGCTCTCACTATTCCGCCGGGACCGCTTGTGTCTCCGACAGACTGATAAATGCCGTACTTTTCGGGAGCATGCACATCGGATGCCATTTCATCAAATGTTCCGGGAAGGATTGAAATAACAACAAAGTTTGCTCCCGTAAGAGCCTCGCCTATAGTCTTAACAGCCTTGTAATTCCAAACGGACTTTGCACCCTCAACGCTGTTGTATTTATTGCCGATTTCTTCATTATCAAGTGCCGCCTGATAATCAATGTCGTAAAGATAAACATCACCTGACATGTCCTCGTTAGATACAAGGTCACTCATGAGACCCCATGCCCAGCCTCTTGAACCGCCGCCTATGTAAGCAATTTTTACTTCTTCAGCTTTTTTACCATTATACTTCATTTCTTCTTCCTCCTACTTCCTGATTTTGATTAAATTTTAGCATATATAAATTCTTTTTTCTATGAAATTTTTGGGTATTTTTTATAAAAACACGAAAATATTATTTACTTTATTAAAAGAAGCAGTTATAATGAAGCTGTGAGGTGATTCTATGAATAAGTACCTTAGAGAAAAGCAAGGCTTTTTTTCCAAAGCAATCTATGACCGACCGTATAATATGCATTTTTTCCATTATCACGATGAGCATGAAATTTACTATTTAGAAAGCGGAAGAACAAAGTATTTTATTGAGGACGAGCTTTATTTTCTTAATCCCGGTGAAATGATTTTCGTTCCACGGAGAGTGTTTCACAAAACTAACAGTGAGAATAATACAGTTGCAAAGAGAATCCTTTTGTGTTTTGATGATGAATTTATTGACAAGGATTATAAGAAGTATATTGAAGAATTTACAAAAAACAAGCATATTACAATAGGCAGTAAACACCACAATAAAATTACGGAAATTCTCACTAAGATTGAAAATGAAGATGTAAAAAAAGAAAAAGATTACGAGGCTATGCAAAAGCTTTATTTTAACCAGCTTTTAGTTCTCATTTCACGGTATCGCAGCCACAAAAACGAAATTGAGTTCAGCAGAAGCTATTCCTTTATTCAGGACATTGCAAAGTACATTTCTGCCAATGTGGAAAGCGACCTTTCTTTAGATGCTCTCGCCTGCCGTTTCTCCCTTACCCCCAATCATCTTTCAAAGCAGTTTAAAAAAGTAACGGGCGTAGGGCTTAATGATTTCATCAATATATCCCGTGTTACAGTCGCTGAAAAGCTGCTTGTTTCCACCAATATGTCTATTACAGAAATTTCATCGGCGTGCGGTTTTAATGACAGCAATTATTTTGCATCGGTATTCAAAAAATTCAAGGGAATCACACCGAAAAAATATTCATTGATAAATAAATAAAAACATCACTTGTTTTTTAAAGGGATTTATGCTATAATATAGTAAACGGGACGGATTACAGATATATTCCGTTTATTTAAAGGAGGTTTTTTTATGAAAAAAGTTGTTATTACCATTGGACGTGAATTTGGCAGCGGCGGACGCGAAATCGGTATAAAGCTCTCCGAAAAGCTTAATATTCCCTTTTATGATAAAGAATTGATTTTACATACCGCAGAAAAAACAAACCTTGAACACAGTATCGTTGAAAAATATGATGAAAAGCACTCCTTCCCTGCTTTTTCATCCTCCAATATTTTTGATATATATCAGATGCCCATGTCTGACCGCATATATATTGCTCAATCGGACGTTATCCGTGACCTTGCTTCCAAGGAGAGCTGTATAATCGTGGGAAGATGTGCGGATTTCATTCTTGATGAAAACCCCGATGTTTTCAAGGTTTTCATCACTGCTCCCATGGAGGATAAAATTGCCCGCAAACGTGAAGTTCTTCCCGAAAAGAGCGATGGCGAAATCGAAGCACATATCAATAAAATCGATAAAAAGCGTGCTAAGTACTATACATATTACACTGACCGCACATGGGGGAAGGCTTCCACGTACAATCTCTGCATAGACAGCAGTGTTTTGGGCATTGACGGAACGGTTGACCTTATCATTGATGCTGTAAATAAGAGATAATATTACAAAAATGAGGATGTATAAGGATACAGCCTCATTTTTTTGTCAAATTTGGTGAAAAATTGTAATTTTCCTCTTGATTCGATATTGAAATAATGATAAAATATGTAGAGCTATATTTGAAAGGAGATAAGAATATGAACTATTCACATGAAGTTGAAAACATGTGCGTTGTTGCTAAGGGCGTTGGTCACAAGTGTGCACCTATCCCTCAGGAAGGCACATGGACACATTCCACTCAGATTACAGACATTAACGGTCTTACACACGGTGTAGGCTGGTGTGCTCCCCAGCAGGGTGCCTGCAAGCTTACTCTTAATGTTAAGAACGGTATCATCGAGGAAGCTCTCGTTGAGACACTCGGTTGCTCAGGTATGACACATTCAGCTGCTATGGCATCTGAGATTCTTCCCGGTAAGACTCTTCTTGAAGCTCTTAACACAGACCTTGTTTGTGATGCTATCAACACA
>JAZQAB010000084.1:0-20961 GCA_045545055.1 Clostridia bacterium
AGAAGTAGCTTCCGGAACAGGCACTGCTTTGAGAGGTCGCAATAAAGGAACGGCTTTTGCAGAATTTAATATTGCAAGCAAAGAGAACAAATATATGAAGGTTTATATATGGAACTCTAAGACACTTGTGCCCTATCGTACACCGTTTGATCTTTCTCCGGTTTGAAGGGATGAACCCGTAACGCTCCATCTTATAGGCGCCTCGGCGTGTGCTGATTATACGCAGGATTATAATGATTCATATACCGAAACTGCGGTAGGAAGCTACTATCCTATGATGGGCTGGGGAGCATATATTGACGACTATCTTTATGATAATGTTACTGTAAAAAACCATGCCCGTGCAGGCTGGAGCAGTAAGACCTTTGTGGACGGAACAAAGACGGACAATAATATTAAAAACATTCAAAATTACTACTGGACGAATATAAAAGATACAATTAAGCCGGGTGATTATGTATTCTTTGCATTGGAGATTAATGATTCAAGCGCCTCCAATCCCGATGGCACAACTGAGGAAGAATACAGAGCAAATCTGCTTGCCATGCTCGAAGATGTAGAGGCACAGGGTGCAACGGCGGTTTATCTCACAAATACAATTCAAGCAGGTACAGCAGGAACTGCACAGGACTGGACGGTTACTATGAACCACACATGGGAAAGACGCGGTGAGGTTTGCCGTCAGTTTGCGGAAGATAATGGCTGTGTGTCACTTCCTTTGTCGAAGAGGCAGCAAAAGCTTTATAATGACACAAGGGACGCATATCTTGCCGAAAATCCGAATGCAACAGAAATCGAAGCCTGTGATTATGTAAGACAGAAGTATAATCTTTATTTCCCTGCCCTTACAAATCCGAAAAGTGAAGGCGGCTGGGAATTATCTGCAGAACAGATTGCAGCACACAGAAGCAGTACTATAAGAGACGGCGTGACAAACGACGGTACACATTTTAATATGAATGGTGCAAATGCTGTTGCAAAGCTGATTGCTACAATGCTTGCAGAAAGCAGTTCCCCCTTAGGTTGCTATGTTGATTTAAGCACAATTAAGTAAATTATTAGAATTATGCGGACATATAAGTACGATTAAATTAATGACATACTGTGTGCTTATATGTCCGTTTGTATTAACGGTTTTTTATGAGTATAAGGAGGCTATACAATGTTTGATTTTAGACCATACATTAATCTTGGCTGCGGCGAAAAAAGCTATGACAGGATTAACCTGAAAGAAGAAAAACAAGGCGAAGCTTCATTGGTGTATATTGAGGCACTTTCAGGCGGCTTCGATGCCTTTGACAAGGATTTATCCATAGATGCAGAGAAGGGAGTATGTGTAGACATCACACCGGACAAAAGCCTTCGTTATATGGCAAATTACCGTTCTATTCAATGGTGGTGCGACCCATATTTCGGTGAAGACTACGAAAAAATGCCGAAAGATACACAGTTTCTTGTTATTGAAAAGGGCGATGGCTTATATGCAGTTGTAGTTCCTGTGGTTAATGATGAATACAAATGCGTGCTTGAGGGAAACAGCAAAGAAAGCTTTACCGCACGTATTTTTTCACTATGCGAAAATATGTATAGCTGCGAAGGACTTGCATTTGTCTATGCCGAAGGAAAAAATCCGCTTGAATTAACCGAAAAATGTGTAAAAGCAGCACTTAAAGCACTTAACACAGGTACACGCTTCCGCGAGGAACGCAGATATCCCGAAGTGCTTGAGTATTTGGGATGGTGCAGCTGGAATGCTATGAAAATCCGTGTAAATGAGCAGGGTATGCTTGATAAGTGCGAGGAATTTAAAACTAAGAATATCCCTGTGAAATGGGCGATTCTTGACGATATGTGGGCTGATGTAAGAAGCTTTAGCAAGTACAAGTACGGCGATAAGCATATGGATATGATTAATCTGATGTATTCGTCTGCTCTTCATAGCTTTGAGGCAGCTCCTGAGCGTTTCCCCGAAGGTTTAAAAAAATGTATCGAAAAAATTAAACAGTATGGTATGAAGGTCTGCGTATGGCACCCGATTACAGGCTATTGGCGTGGAATTGAAGAAGGCGGAGAAGCGTATAGCGAGCTTTCCGATTATCTCATAAAATGCGACAGGGGATATTATGTTCCCGACTGGAAAGAGGATAAGTCATATATGTATTACAAAACCATTCATGACTTTTTCAGAGCCTGTGGTGCAGACTTTGTTAAAATAGATAATCAGTCGATGATAGACCGCCTTTATAAAGGGCAGGCTCCCATAGGTAAAATCGCACGTGAGCTCCATTCAGGAATGGAAGCCTCTGTAGGTGAGCATTTTGACGGTGCAGTAATTAACTGCATGGGTATGGCAAGTGAGAGTATCTGGTCAAGAAGCACAAGTGCAGTTTCCCGATGCTCGAATGATTTCAAGCCCGAAAGCAAGGAGTGGTTTACAAAACACATTCTTCAATGTGCATACAATTCAATTTTCCAGGGACAATTCTATTGGTGCGATTGGGATATGTGGTGGACTGATGACGGTCAGGCAAGGAAGAACAGCCTTATGCGTGCAATAAGCGGCGGTCCTATATATGTCAGTGATATGATTGACAGAAGTAATGCTGATATATTTGAGCCTTTAACCCTTTCAGACGGAAGCATTTTAAGGTGTGACAGACCTGCAATGCCTTCTTGCGATTGCATTACGCAGGATTGCCGTACCTCGGGAAATGCTCTTAAACTGCAAAACACAACCGGAGAATACGGAGTAATGGCAGTTTTAAATATTGATGAGAATGAAAATCCCGTTAATGCAAAAATAAGTGCAGAATTTATCGAAGGCTTTGATGCAGATGAAATTGCTGTGTATGAGCATTTTTCAAAACAGCTTACCATTCTTAAGAAAAATGAAAGCTTTGATATTACTCTCAAAAACAGCGATGACTATAAGTTATACATATTCGCTCCTGTAAAGGACGGATTTGCAGCAATCGGAAGAACGGATAAATTTATTTCTCCCAAAACAATTAAATATGTGCATAAAGAAGATATTGTACTGAAAGAAGACGGACCTTACGCATATGTAAAAGACGGTAAGCTTTTTGAAGTCAGATAACATGTATTTGTTTTTAGTACACTGAAAATATTACGGAGATGTTGATATGAAATTTATGGTAGGACTGCAAAACCGTAATGATGATTTTTTGCAATCAATAATACAAAATAAAGAACATATCTACGAGGTGTATTTTTCGTGGGGGGATTTTCCAAACGGAAGAAACAATCAGATTGAACACGAGATGTATACTTCGTGGGAGATGCAGAAATGGCAAATTGATGCATTGGCAAAGCTAAAGGAACATTCTATTGCACTGAATTTACTGTTTAACGCTAATTGCTACGGTAAATTCAGCCAGTCAAGAGCTTTTTTTAACAAAATCGGAAATACCGTTGATTACATAAAAAATGAATTTGGATTACAATCTGTAACGACAACCTCTCCATTGATTGCAAAATTTCTGAAAAATAATTTTGAAGCTTTGGATGTGCGTGCATCTGTCAATATGGAAATCGGTACAATTCAGGGTATGGAATATGTCAGCGAGTATTTTGACAGCTATTATATTAAGCGTGAATATAACCGGGATTTTGAAACAATAGCTACGCTTAGGTCATGGTGTGATGAAAAGGGTAAAAAGCTTTTTATGCTTGCTAACAGCGGTTGTCTGAATTTTTGCAGTGCACATAATTTTCATGATAACCTTGTTGCACACGAGAGCGAGATATCTCAGATGGACAATGCATATAATTTCGGCGGAATATGTCATGAGTATCTTAAAAATGAGGATAATTACTCAAAAATTATAGAAAACACAAACTTCATAAGACCGGAGGATGTTTATAAATATGAACCATACTTTGAGGCGGTAAAGCTTGCTACAAGGGTGCACAAGACTCCTTCAATAGTGTTAGAAAGTTACGTGCGTGCAAAGTATAGCGGAGATATCCTGAGATTACTTGAACCCTCTCACAGCATTTATCCCTATGTTATTGAGAACGGAGAACCGCTGAAATTAGTTAAAATTGATACAACAGGAGGAAGTTTTGATGTTAAGCAGTAAACTTATAAAGGAAGCAGCACTTGCTGCAGGGGCAGATGCGTGCGGTATAGCGCCCATGTCAAGATTTGACGGTGCTCCGGATGAAATGAATCCGCAGTTTTTGTTCCCTGAAGCTAAAAGCTGTATAGGCTTTGTGTTCAGAATCCCCAGAGGAGTCCAGCGGGGAATAGAAGAGGGTACACAATTTTATCAGTATCCGTCAATGGCATATGGCGGTATTAATGAGATTTTTGCTCCGTCTGTATTATATCAGGTTGGCAAGGTCATTGAGGATGAAGGCTACGAAGCTTTTGTGTATCGTAATACCGGAGCAAGAGGTGTCGTGTCCGATATGGACGGTGCCCCCGGAAATACACTTTCTCCCGAAGAACAGATTGAGGTAAATGAAGCACAGAGAAGTGCAACTCCGCATCACAGAAGCGTGCAGTTTACACGCCCCGTAAGAGAAGACACAGTTGCACCTGATTTGCAGTTCCAGTTCAGAATTGCTGCAGTTGCCTGCGGACTTGGGGAAATCGGCTGGAGTAAAATGCTCCTTACACCTGAGTTTGGTCCATTGCAGAGAGTTGCCTTTATATTTACTGATGCAGAAGTTGATGAATATGACGAAATGTATAACGGAAAGCCCCTTTGCAGAAAGTGCGGTGCCTGTGTAAGAGAGTGTCCGGGAGGATGTATTCCGGCAATTAATTCCGGAATGAAGGTAACTGTAAATCTTGACGGCAAAATTCTTGAATGGGGAGATATAGATATGTGGCGATGCTATGCATTCTATACCCATGCAGGAAGATATTATAACCCCTTTGTGCCTAAGGAAGTATGGGATAAGAACGAAAACGGAGCACTTGACCTTATGGAAGGTGTAACAGATGTTGCAAATGAAGACGAGGTTGTTAAAGTTTATACCGCACTTCAGAAATATTTCCCCAGTTGGGTAGGCTACAATATGGCTAAATGCGGTGGATGTATAAGAGCGTGCGTTTCTGTTCTTGAAAAAAAGGGCGGTTGTATGGAAAACCGTTTTAAAGCACCTTTAAGAACAAAAAAAGCATGGAAGCTTGACAGATAACGAGAAAGGATGAGTTTATATGCTTACAGCAGAAATAGTGAAACAAAAAGCAAAAGAACTCGGGGCAACTGTATGCGGAATAGGAAAAGTATATAAAGAAGAAAACCCTCAGCGTGACCCAAAAATGATTTTGCCTGATGCAAAGTGCATTATAGGCTTTGGCTTTATGGTGCCGAAGGGAATGTACAAGGCCATGGAAAATGAGTCCCAGTATTATACATATACGTCTATAGGCGTAAAGTATATTGACGAAGAAATGGCTGAAATATTTTTGCTCAAAATGGGCGGAATAATTGAAAATGAAGGCTATGATGCATGTCTTCAAAAGTCCGTTCCCAACTTAAGGATCAAGGGCGATAAAGCTACAAACCCTGAAGTGGTTGATACATATGAGCTTATTCATGCTGAAGCAGTAGAAGAAGGAAAGCCTGTTCCCGATGTTATTATTGATTTCGGTAAAGCAGCTAAAGCATGCGGTCTTGGTGAAATGGGACTGAGCGGTAAAATTATCAATAAAGAGTATGGTCCTTTTATGAGATATTGTTTTATCATTACCGATGCACCGCTTGAATGTGATAAAGAGCTTGAAGAAAATGTTTGCGATAGTTGCGGAGAATGTATTAAGGCTTGCCCCGGAAATGCAGTAAGCGAAGAGGGGCTTGATACCTGGCAGTGCAGTGTATATTACAAGGGTGCTCATAAATCCAATCCCTTTATTACAGACGACTTTTTAAAGGATAACCCTGAAAGAGAAGCAATATTAAACGGTGAAAAAAGATTTGATGCGACTTCTGCACGTGAAATATATAAGGAGCTTGATTTTCTTCCAAAGACACAGTGGGGCTATGTTCCGTGTCTTTGCGGAAGAAAATGCGATATCGCTTGCTATAAGCACTTGAAGGGGGAGCTGTAATATGAAAAACAGAATAATAGAGCTTGCCAAGGCAAACGGTGCAGATATTGTTAAATTTGCCCCTGCCGAAAGGTTTGAGAAAGATAATCCCATATTTAAAATAATGCCCGAAACAAAAACAGTTATAGGCATTGCATTCAGAGTGCTTCGCGGAATATACAGAGGCATAGAAGAGGGCAGTACATATTATCAGTACACAACAATGGGTGTAGAAAACATGGAAGAAACAATTATGCCTATGGCACAGCTTAAAGTAAGTATGCTTTTGGAAGAGGAAGGATTCATAGCTATTCCACAAAGGCGTCATCAACAGATTATGGCGGAGGAAAACAGTACTAATCCCGAAGTTGACTATAATGCAGTATACAGATCCAAGACAAAGGAAACACAGATAGATTTCCTCGATACTGCAGTAAAATGCGGTCTGGGGGAGAAAGGTTTTCATAATGCACTTCTGACTGATGAGTTTGGCCCAATGGTGCGATACTGTTTTGTTCTTACAGATGCAGAAATTGAAGCAGATGAAATGATAACACCGCATTTATGTGATAAATGCGGCAAATGTAAAAATGCATGTCCGGGAAAAGCGATTGACAACAACGGTGATGTATATGCATGGCAATGCAGTGTGTATTATAACGGTGCAAACGGTACTAAAAATCCGTTTATGCCATTAGATGCTTTTGCTGATTTTGATAACCGGATAGAGATTATTGCCGGAGAAGCAAAAGTAACACAGGAAACAGCAAAGAAAATTCTTGATAATATTTATTTCTATCCGCCTGCTCAACATTCATACCAATGCTCGATTTGCGGCAGAGCATGTGACGTAGCATGTTATATTCACTTAGAAGAGAAGGGTGTACTTACCAAGAAGTTTAAAACTCCTTTCAGAAAACGCAAAGAGTGGAAATTCAGTATTTCAGACTTCAAATAACAAGTAACAAACCCAAAGGAGAAAAGAATATATGTTAAATATAATAATAAAAGCAGTAATATTCGACGAAAATTCCATACAAGAAAAGCTTAAAACTATCGAAGCATTTGCGACAAAAGTAAAAAAATATGGCACAAAGGTCGTATTGTACAGACAAAATATTTCCGGTAAAGACTACAGACAGATATTTGATACAGAAATAACAAATGCTGATTTTGCAGATATTCCTGAGAGTATACGAGTTCCGGCATTTCACTGTATGTTTTTCAGTAATACCGAAAATCTTATCAAACATGCATCAGAAAATAATTTTAAAACCATTGCTTTTGGCGACAAAGCTTTAAAAGAGAATTCGTGGCAATATATTGAAAACATAGAAGATATAGATGTTTTGACATTTCTTGAAACCGGCAGATTCAAGCCTTACGAAGTTGATGTTGATGCTTTTATTGAAACAGAGATTGATCCGTCAGATGTAAATCATATAGAGAGTGTGTTTGCACTTGGTAACGGTTATCTTGGTATTCGGGGTACTTATGATGAACGTGATGATAAGCTTTCCTCCGATCCGGGAATGTATATCAACGGAATATTTGAGAAAAAGCCTCTCAAATACGTATGGGATATGAAGGGGCTTTCCAGAAATGAACAGTTTACAATTAACCTTCCCGACTGGAGGATTATTGAGTTATATATTGATGGCGAAAAGGCTGTAACTACCGCACTTGGTAATCATTTCAGAAAGCTTGATATGAGAAACGGTGTTATTGAAAGAACCTTTGAATTTACTTCTGCAAGCGGAAAAACTGCTTTGGTTGAAAGCATAAGAATTGTAAATATGTTCAAGCCTCATAGTGCAGAGATAAAATACTGTGTAACTCCTATTAATTTTGAAGGAGATATTACAATTAAGTCGGTTGTTATCAAAAATACTCCCATAAATGGCGAGATTACTACCAAAACAATCGAAGAAAAAATTCTTAATGATGGTTTTGCACTTGTAAATGAAACGGAAATAACCCGCCTGAAGTGTGCGTGTGCATTTAAACATAAAATTATTGCAAACAAGTATAATACACAGATTGAAAACAACGACGAGTTTTACGAAATGACTGTAAATGTTAAGGCTGTGCAGAATGAAAAAGTCATATTGGAAAAATATGCAGCTTTTTATTCTTCGGCAGACAAAATCAAAAACATGCTTGAATCGGCTTTAAATGAAGCGGAAGAAAACAGCTTAAAATGTTTTGAATTTTTCAGACAGCAACAACGCATATTCTGGGATAAGCATTGGGAAAATGCAGATGTAGAAATTGAAGGAAACAATGCTGACCAACAGGCTGTAAGACTTAGTCTTTTCCATATTAAACAGCAGCTTCCCACAATTAACGATGCTTCTATAGGCGCTACAGGAATTACTGGCTCGAATTATAGCGGAAGAGTTTTCTGGGATACTGAAATGTATCTTATGCCTTATTATCTTTATACAAATCCACAAAGCTGTAAAACGCTTCTTATGTATCGATACAATCTTCTGGAAAGTGCCATTAAAAGGGCAAAGGAGCTTGGCGGTGTAGGTGCGAGATATGCATGGGCAACCATAAACGGCGAAGAAACCGGTGTTGTATATGAAGCATCAGGTGCAGAATATCATATAAACAGTGCCATTGCGTATGCAATATGGGCATACTACAGAGTTACCGAAGACAGTGAATTTATATACAATTATTGTGCCGAGGTTTTGTTTGAAACGGCAAAATATATGGCACACAGAGGAAATTTCCTTGATGCAAGAGACGGAAGATTTTGTCTTAATCTGATGTGCGGTCCCGATGAATATGCCTGCGGAGCGAATAATAATTGCTACACAAACCTTATGACACAGTTCCATTTGCGTTTTGCACTGGAAATCTACAGTGAAATGCAAGAAAAAGCACCGAAGCTTTTGTCAGAAATACTTGCACATTCCACAGGAATTGATAGCGATGAACTAAAACTCTGGAAAGATGCTGCCGACAAGATGTATTATCATATAAACGAAAAATACGGCGTTTACGAGCAGGATGATAAGTTTATCTACAATGATGAAGTTGATATGGATATGATTCCGAAAAACTACGACATCAGAGCAATGTTCTATCCTCTTGATTTGTGGAGAATAAAAGTGCTGAAGCAGGCTGATGTGGTTCTTTTGATGTTTCTGAGAGGTGACATTTTTACTCTTCAGGAAAAGAAGAAAAATTACGACTATTATGAACCCAGAACAAATCACGGTTCATCGCTTTCTGCTGCAATTCATGCTATTATGGCAAATGAGATAGGCTACCATGAGGAGGCTTACGGATATTTCAGAAGCACCGCTTATATGGATATCGGTGATTTCAAAAAGAACACGTCGGGAGGATTGCATGTAGCGTGCCTTGGCGGAGTATGGATGACTGTAGTCAATGGTTTCCTCGGAATGAGACATTACGACAGAGGTCTGGAATTTAATGTTTGCATACCTAAAGAGTGGAAAAGCATTAAATGTAATATTTGCTACAAGGATAGTATTATTTCAATAGAAGCAACACATGCAAACACTGTATTTAAACTGAAAAAGGGGAGCAGTGCCAATTTTAAAGCAAACGGAGAAAATATTGTACTTACTGCACAAGCTTCTGAAATATGTGTTGATAACAAATGCTTAAAAGGGTGATAGTATGAGTATAAAAGCCGTTATATTTGATCTGGATGGTGTTATTGTTTCTACCGACGAATGCCATTACAGCGCATGGAAGAAAATGGCGGACGAGGAATGTATATATTTTGACAGAGAAATAAATAACCGTCTTCGGGGAGTAAGCCGTATGGAAAGTCTTGAGATTGTCCTTGAACGTGCTGAAAAAGTATACTCGGAGACTGAAAAAATCGAACTTGCCGAAAGAAAGAATAATTATTACAAAGAGTATATAAAAGAACTCACACCAAGAGATATTTTGCCCGGAGTTATGGAAAACCTTAATGAGCTTAAAAATAATGCTATTAAAATCGCAATAGGTTCGTCCAGTAAAAACACTCCTGTTATCTTAGAACAAGTTGAACTTGCAAACTATTTTGATGCTGTTTCAGATGGGAATAATATTACAAATTCCAAGCCTGATCCGGAAGTTTTTCTGAAAGCGGCACAAATGCTCGGAGTTAATGCAGAAAACTGTTTGGTGGTAGAAGACGCGGACTCCGGAATTATTGCAGGAAAAAGGGCAGGAATGAAGACTCTGAGTGTTAACGGAGCAAAAGGTGCGGATTTGTTTTTTGATAACCTTGATGGTAAAAGTATTCTTTCGGTCTTAATATGATATTATAGAAATCAGGTGTATATATGATAGGGAAGAAAATATGGACAATAGCAGACGGATATATGAGTGATACACAAAATGGTAATTATGTAAGTCATGAAGCAGTATGTGTTCTAAATCTATCGGACCGGTATGCAGAAATCAGCATTTCAGTGTACTTTGAGGATAGAGAACCTATAACAGGATTTAAAGCTGTTTGCCCTATAAACAGAACAAACCATATAAGGCTTGATAAAATAAAAAATAATGAAGGAGTTGCGATTCCGCACAATGTGCCGTATGCTCTCTTAATTGAAAGTAATACACCTGTTATTTGCCAGCATAGCAGAATGGACGTTTCACAGCCTGCAATGACTTTAATGACCACAATAGCGTATTAAAAGAGGTAGGAGGTTGACAGCATGAATAAAGAATTATATAATTTCATAGTAGAAAAGAAACATCATCGGTACAGAAAAGAAATTGAATTAACCTTCGATAAAGCAATGTCACCTATTGAAAGAATGACATACCGCTTTGAAAAGCTCGCTGCAGCGGAGAACCCCGTGCTTCTCGAAAATGAGAAAATCTGTTTCCTCCGAACCATTAAGAACATCCCCGATATTTTCACAGAGGAAGAATGGACAGAAATCAAGTCAAAGCACTATATTCACGAGCTCGGATATATGTCAAATCTTTCTCCCGACTATGAAAGAACAATAAAAGTCGGTCTTCTTGAAAAGAGAAAATCGGCAGACGTATACGGAAAAAGAGTAATCGATGCAATAATTAATCTTTCCGACAGGTATAGAGAAGTGGCAAAAAAACAAGGCAAACTCGAACTTGCAAAGGTTTTAGAGAGAGTGCCGCGCTATGGTGCAACCTCATTTTATGAAGCACTCCAGTTTTTCAGAATAATTCACTTTTCTCTTTGGCTTGAGGGTAACTATCATAACACCGTAGGAAGATTTGATAAGTATATGTACCCATATCTTAAAACCGATATGGAAAAAGGGCTTTATACAAGAAAAACAGCACTTGAAATGGTGGAAGACTTCTTCCTGTCATTCAATAAAGACAGCGACCTTTATGTAGGTGTACAGCAGGGTGATAATGGTCAGAGTATGGTGCTTGGAGGTATTGATGAGAATGGGGAAGAGGTGTTCAATCTTCTTTCGGAACTTTCTCTCGAAGCAAGCAGAAACCTTCTTATGATTGACCCCAAGATTAACCTTCGTGTAGGAAAAAATACACCGATTGAAGTATATGAACTCGGAAGCGAGCTCACAAAGGCAGGCCTTGGATTTCCGCAGTATTCAAATGATGATATTGTTATCGACGGTCTTGTAAAGCTCGGATATGACAGAAAAGATGCAGTAAATTATGTGACAGCCGCTTGTTGGGAGTTTATCATACCCAAGGTTGGTGCAGATGTTGCAAACATAGGTGCACTTTCTTTTCCGAAAGTAATTGATGCTTGCCTGCATAGAGATTTAGCAAGCTGTGATACATATGGAGATTTTGAAAAAGCTATTAAAGCAGAAATTAAAGCACAGTGCAATGAAATCACAAGCGGAATTAAGAATTTGTGGTTTGTACCGTCGCCCTTTATAAACACAATGATTGAGGGAGGTATTTATGACGGTGCAAAGTACAATAACTTCGGTATTCACGGTACCGGTATCGCAACGGGTGCAGACTCTCTTGCAGCAATCGAAAAGTATGTCTTTGAGGATAAAACAATATCAAAAGAAACACTTATAGAGGCAGTTGATACCGACTTTGAAAAGCATGGCGAAATACTTCCGATTCTTCGTTACGAAGCACCCAAAATGGGAACGGATAATGATAAAGCAGATGAAAAAGCAACAATGCTTCTTGACACCTTTGCAGATAGCTTGAAAGGAAAGAAAAACTGTCGCGGAGGTATTTTCAGAGCAGGAACCGGCTCTGCAATGTTCTATCTGTGGCACGCAAATGAATTAGGTGCATCTCCTGACGGAAGAAGAAAGGGAGAGCCTTTTGGTACAAACTATTCTCCCAGTCTGTTTGCAAAAATTTCGGGACCTCTTTCTGTTATTAAATCTTTCTCAAAACAGCATTTTGAAAATGCAATAAACGGCGGTCCGCTTACTCTTGAATTTGCAGAGAGTATGTTTGCCGATGCTGACAGCGTTAAAAAGATTGCAATGCTTGTAAAGTCTTATGTTGATATGGGAGGACATCAGCTTCAGCTTAATGCGGTAAATACAAAGCTTATGAAAGAGGCGCAGGAGAATCCTGATAAACACCGTCAGCTTGTAGTTCGAATATGGGGATGGAGTGCATATTTTGTAGAACTTGATAAAGAATATCAGGATCACGTAATGAGAAGACAACAGTATACGGTATAAGATATGAACGGAACAATATTTGATATAAAGGAATTTTCAATTCACGACGGCCCAGGAGGAAGAATAACAGTCTTCCTCAAGGGCTGTCCTTTAAGATGCATATGGTGTCATAACCCTGAGGGACTAAAAAAAGAACCACAGCTTATGCACAAAAAGAATTTGTGTACAAACTGCGGTATGTGCAAAACATCTTGCAATCACGAAGAATGTAAGCCTTTCGGAAGATGCATACACTCTTGTTGTAATGGAGCATTAAGTGTGGCAGGATATGAGGTATCGGCAGATGAGCTTGCGGACAAGCTTAATAAAAATGAAAGTCTGCTCAAAAGCCTGAATGGTGGTGTCACAATTTCCGGAGGTGAACCTTTGATGCAAGCTGACTTTGTATGCAATCTTGCAGACAGCCTCAAGGTTCATAAAGCCATACAGACAAGCGGATATGCAGACGAAGAAACATACAAAAAGGTAATTGATAAATTTGATTACATAATGCAGGATATTAAACTTGTCGATTGTGAAGCACATAAACTTTACACGGGTGTAAGCAATGAAAACATTTTGAAAAATATAGAATATCTCAAGCATAGCGGTAAAGAATTTATATTCCGTGTACCGATGATACCGGGCATAACCGATACGAATGAAAATCTTGATGCAATTGCCAAATTGACTAAGGGGTATAATGTAGAATATATCCCATACAACACTCTTGCAGGAGCAAAGTACGAGATGCTTGGTATGGAATTTAAATTAAAAGGAGAAATTTGATTGCTATGAATAGAACAGAGCATAGAGAAGAAAAATGGAAATTTCCTTTCGTGGAATACTCTTTTGGTGACAAAAACGAGAAGTTGCCGCTTATTATACAACTGCATGGTGCAGGAGAAAGAGGCTACGGCAAAGAAGACCTTGCAAAGGTTGACGTACATGGTTTTTCTCAATATTTAGCTAAAGCTGAACACAACTGTATAGTTATTATGCCTCAATGTCCTGTTGATACTTTTTGGGCGGCAAGCGTAGAATCAATAGTTGAATTTATTACACAGATAAAAAATGAATATAACATTGATGAGGACAGGGTGTATCTTACAGGATTAAGTATGGGTGGATACGGCACCTGGTTTACAGCTATGGCAAGACCCGACTTGTTTGCGGCGATAGCACCTGTATGCGGCGGTGGTATGGCGTGGAATGCAGAAGTTCTGACAATGCCGATATGGGCATTTCACGGGGTTGATGATGCCATCGTTTCTGTAAATCAATCTGATGAAATGGTTTCTAAATTACGGGAACTTGGTAGAGATGTTACATATACCAGAATGGACAATGTTGGTCATAATGCATGGCACTTTACTTATGATGAACAGATGATTGAGTGGTTGCTTAGCAAAAAACGAAGCAAGTAATCTTCAATATTAATTAAAAAAGGAGAATAATTATGCTTAACAAATTAAAAGAACTTAATAAAGACCTTAAAATATATAGCATTCACGATGATGAATTCAAAAAATACGGCAAGGTAATCAAATTTGATTCTGCTGAATTTGTTAAAATATGTAAGGAACTGAAATACCCCGAAAGCGGCGCATATTATCAGCCTTCAGTGGAAGAACTTGAAAAATTATCTTCGGGCAAAAAACTACGTGAAATACTTTTCGGTGGACTTGATACACAGTTTGGTATATGCCATGGATATAACGACACAATGAACGGTCTTGAATTTCACAAGTGTTCAGAGATAAATATTGCAGTAACCCCCGTTGTTCTTCTTCTCGGACAGACATTTGATATGGATGGAGATGAATACGATTCAAGCAAAGCAGAAGCATTTTATCTTGAAGAAGGTGACACCATCGAGATGTTTGCCACAACACTTCATTACTGTCCTTGTCAGGTATCCGATAATGGTTTCTCAAGTGTTGTACTTCTTCCCAAAGGCACAAATACACCTCTTGAAGAAAAGAGTAATGACAAGCTTCTTATAATGAAAAACAAATGGCTTATTTGCCATGATAAAAATGAAGATCTTATACAAGACGGAGTGTATCCCGGAATTCATGGGTCAAATCATATAATTAAGTACAATTAACGAAAGGATGAATTGTATGGATTTTAAGTCGAGATATTTAAATAAAGATGAAAAGCCTCTCGATACTCTTGTAGCAGGATATAGCTATACCTCTATTTTTCGCAGTATAGCGGTTATTGGAGACAGTCTTTCTTCCGGAGAATTTGAAAGCCGTGACGAAAATGGTAAGCCGATATGGCGAGATAAGTTTGAGTATTCGTGGGGACAATACATCGCACGTAAGAATGGAATTAAGGTTTATAATTTTTCTCGCGGCGGGCTGACTGCAAATAAGTATTGCGAAAGCTATGCTGCAGAAAATGGCTTTTGGGATAATGATAAGGCGTGTCAGGCGTATATTATTGCGCTTGGTGTAAATGATATGTTTCATTCCGATATAGAAATAGGTAGTATAACAGATATTGATAAGAACGACTATAACCGGAATAAATCGACATTTGCCGGTTATTATGGAAAAATTATCCAACGATATAAAAAAATATCTCCTGACGCAAAATTCTTTTTTGTCACTCTGCCCAACGATAACCGCAGGGACGAGGAAAAACTTAAGAAAGTAAATGCACTATTTTCCGACATGGCGGAGTTTTTTGAAAATTCTTATCTTATAGACCTTTACAAATACGCTCCTGTTTATGATGAAAAAATCAGAGAACGATTTTTCCTTTACGGACATATGTCCCCAAGCGGTTACATTATGACGGCAGAGATAATTGATTCATATATTGACTATATAGTGCGTCATAATTACGATGATTTCAGGTATGTTGGATTAATTGGTACCGATGTTAAGTTTTAGCCTTGTTTTAATATAGATTATAATTCAGCGGATAAAGAGTATGTTGCGGCTTCAGAATTGAATTTGCAACTTTCTTTTGCAGAAAAAGAAACATATATATTTATTCTTGATGAAGAAACAGCTAAACGCTATCAAGGCGAAGATAAAACGGAGTGCGTGTTTGCTCCGCTGAAGGGGCGATGAATATGGTATAAGTTGCGGTGGTATTACAATACTGATATCCAACATAAAAAAAGCCCCGTTTTATTCAAAAACAGGGCTTTTAATTAAACTGGTTTTTTTCCATATAAATACTCCTATATCATTTACTTCTTGTTCTGAAAAAGTGCCAAAACCGCCACTATAAAATCCAAAATCTTTTTCAGTATTTCCAAAAAATCTTTTAATATGTTATTCTGTTCGCTTGTGGAAGGCGGGGGACAATTAACCGTGTTATTATCTCCGTTAATATAGATGGTCGTGTTTCCGGATTGTAACACCTGGTTTCCCGATGATGTTGAACCATCATTTGAGGGGGAACGCTGCTTGGAATATCCGGAGAATTGCGGTACAGGATATCCGCTAACAAACACAAACAGGAGAGTGATTGTCAAACAGGCGAGGGTAGCTATGAAATAGATTTTCTTCATTATGATCTATGATATGAATTATAATATAAAAGCTGTGACGTTTTGTTTTCCCGGCTGTATCGATTTTGAGAGACAAGAAATAGTATCAACAGCCAATCTTTTTCCTCAAAATGAAGAGCCAATTATACACAACGCAAATATATCTTTGCTAATCAGTTCAAGTCTCAAAGATAAGCTTGAGCAAAAAGGGATAAAGATATATGTAGATCATAATGTTAAGACCTCAACAATTGCGGAAAAAGAAATGCTTTCCCTAAGGGCTGAGAAAATAAAAGATTTGATAGTTTTATACCTGGGCAAAGGTGTAGGCATAGGAATGGTGCTGAATAATCAATTAGTTCGTTCAGACAAGAATGCTGCAGGGCAGTATGGACATATTTTGATGAGTGATCCTAAAGAAAGTGGAAAATTAAAAGAACTTGAGGAAATTATACGTGAGTATGTTTTTGAAGGACTAAATATGACTTGTCCGGCAGAAGAACTAAGAGCGTTTATAGCAAACCCTGAACATAAACAAAATAAAGATATGTTGATAGATGTAATTAAAATTTCTTTGTCAAATTTAATTAAGATTTTAGGGGTTGGTAATATTATCTTTTCCGGAAAGTTTAATGAGATATTAAATGAAATAGAACAAGATTTAGCTTTTTCTTTAGCCGGAGTAGGAGAAAATGCGTTGAATATAAGACATTCAAATTTGGGTGAATATGCTGCTGCTGTTGGTGCTGCAATTAGTGCATATTATAATTATTATAATATGCAGTTCATTTGGAATTAAGATAATGATGAGTATGGTTCTAACCGAACTGTATTACTTTTCAACCCCTATATTTTTGCAATTTTGCGGGGCTGAATGTGTGATTTGTGCAGCAGATATTGATTTGCATATTGAAGCACACCGTGCTGTATAAACACATAAAACCGGGGACGAATTTTCGTCTCCGGTTTATGTGTTAGTGTCAATGATAATTCGTAATAGTCAGACAAATGTTAGTCAAAACAGTCAAAAACACCATATGGAAGAAAATGTAAAAACGGCTTAACCCTATTGGTTAAGCCGTTTTTAGTTGGTGACCCCACGGGGAGCGGCTGCTACGCACCCTGCCTGCTCGACGACCGCAAGCCATGCTTGCAGTACCCGTCAGCACACCAGCTTCGCTAAAAACGATTATCAATCGTTTTATTAACGCTCGCTGCCCTTTCAGGGTTCGATTCCCCGAAGAAAATCATAACCACCCGTTTGACGGGTGGTTATGATTAAGGGAGGATATTGTGAAACAAACAGAAAATCAAAGAAAGCAGAGAAAGTATTGCAAATGCGATAAAAGAGCTTGAGGCAGTAGGATACATAAAAAGAACTATGATGCGCGGAGATGACGGCAAAATAACCAGAATGGAATATGAAATATTTGAAGAGCCTTATACCATATCTGAAACTGAGAGACCTAATGGAGAAAAGCCTTGCGGGGACAAGTCTTGCACGGCTAATCCTTCTGCGGAAGAACCTTCAACGGATAATCCATTGCCGGAAAAGCCTTCGGAGGAATACCCTTGGATAAGTAATATTAAAATGAATAAAACAGAAAATAATAATATTTTATATAATAATACTCAATCTAATCCTATCTCATCTAAACGTAAATTAAGTTTCAATATGTCAGAGATGGATATATACAGAAATGCTATAAGGGACAATATTGATTACGATATACTGGCAGAAAACAATCCTACGCATAAGGATATGCTTGATGAGATAGTAGAGCTGATGACAGAGACAGTCTGCTCCAAAAGAGAAACGATAACTATTGCAAGTGATACTCACAGTGTAGCAGATGTGAAGAAGAGATTTATGGATAATGTTTTATATTGACTTTATAAAAAGAATGTGTTAAAATATAATTAGACAAATCGTGATTATACTAAAAAGATATAATGTATTTGGGAGGAATATTATGTTTATAGGTCGTGCAAATGAATTAAAATTTTTGAATAATTGTTACGAAAGCAGTAACGCAGAATTTGTTGTGTTATATGGCAGACGAAGAGTTGGTAAAACAGAAACCTTAACAGAATTTTGCAAAGGAAAGCCTAACGTTTTTTATTCCTGCCGTGAATATACTTCGGAAAAGCAACTTCAAGAGTTCTCTGATGCACTTCTATCGTGGAAACCGGAAGTAAAAGCATATACAGATTCCTTTGCTGATTGGGATAGAGCTTTTTCTTTTATCGGTGAAATGGAAGGGAAAGAGAAAACTGTAATCGTCATTGATGAATTTCCCTATATGTGTAAAAATAATCCAAGCATTCCGTCTGTTTTACAGATTGTATGGGACACTACCCTGAAAAATAAGAATATAATGCTCATTATATGCGGAAGCTCTATGAGCTTTA
This sequence comes from Clostridia bacterium, assembly GCA_045545055.1. Classification (GTDB taxonomy): domain Bacteria; phylum Bacillota; class Clostridia; order UMGS1883; family UMGS1883; genus UMGS1883. The sequence goes on from JAZQAB010000084.1 coordinate 18,638, forward strand.
TTGAAAAAGAGCTCTTGTCAGAGAAAAATCCTCTTTATGGAAGAACAACAGGTATTTACAAGATGCTTCCTATGCCTTACTATGACGCAATAAAATTTTTACCCGGGTTTTCTGATGAAGAAAAGATTATTGCATATTCAATACTTGGAGGCATTCCGCATTATCTTAAGCAATTTGATTCAAAAAAAACACTTAAGGAAAACATAATAAATAAAATTCTTACTAAAGGTACGGTGCTTTACTCCGAGGTTGAGTTTTTGCTAAGGCAGGAGCTTCGTGAGACTTCTATTTATAATACAGTAATTGAAGCTATAGCACTTGGTAATACAGCGTTCAGTGAAATTCTTACAAAAACGGGAATTGAAAAAAGTAAGCTTAGTGTATATTTAAAAAATCTTATCGAGCTTGGAATTGTAGAAAGAGAATTTTCAGTTCTTTCGAGTGCAAAAGAGCGAGCAAGCAGCAGTAAAGGTCTGTATAACCTTACAGATAATTATTTTAAATTCTGGTATGCATTTGGTTATTCCAATCTTTCCGAGCTTGAAAAGGATGATGCTTTAGGTGTGTGGGAGGATTATATTGAAGATTCATTGCATAGTTTTGCTTCTAAATCTTTTGAAAAAGTATGCATTGAATATATGTACAGTTTAAATCGCCAAAGAAAATTACCGTTCAGGTTTTCTAAAATAGGTCGTTGGTGGGGAACTGTAACAAAAATTATTGAAGGCGAAAAAAGAAATTGCGCTGAGGAAATAGATGTTATTGCAACAGATAAGAATGAAAAGAAATTCATATTAGGTGAATGCAAATTCAGAACAGAATTATTTGACAATAGTGAACTTAGAAAATTAAAAGAAAAAATGGAATTAAACGAAGAAACATATTATTGTTCATTTTCGCTTTCAGGATTTACAGATGTGGTAATTGAAACAGCAAAGACAGAAAAAAATCTATTTTTGTTTGATATAAAACAGATTGTGAATGGTGTAGTAGAATGAACTTTTACACGAATGGGTTAAATTTAGACCGTTGAGAACGGGAATAAAGTGAGCATGCGAAACAAACAATCGCCTGCAATCCGGGGTTTTCATATGCAATAAGGGGCTGTAGCAAAATGAAATCGTTTTGCTGCAGCCCCTCGAATAGATCTATGGAAGACAGTTCATGGTATAAATAGAATTGTTGAATAATATTATAAAATTCAACAGAAAAATCATAATCGGGCAGTTTCAGAAGGAAAAAGCAAAGACTTAAAACATTGTTCTCAAATGAATGGCAGTAAGTGTAAGTGTAAGTGTAAGTGTAAGTGTTTCGTCCTCAAAGCTGTAGTTTTTAATTTCCGGAGCACCTTGTGTGATATGACATGATGTGCTGATAATCTGCGGATGTGAAACACATTTGCGTATTGAAAGAACTTTCCATTCATGAGCAGTAAGGTTAAGATTAATTAAACTGTCCGATTTCCCAAGAAAATTGCCTGAAAAATAGTCATATATGAGATAATCAGACTTTTCAAGGTGGAAGTCTGCGTTAATATCTAATGTACGCGAACAATTTTCGGATGAAAGATTAAATACTCCGGCAACAATATATTCCTCGTATGACGTGCAGACGAAAAGGTTTATAAGTAAATCATTTCCGTTAAATCCGCAAGAGCTTAAACCGGAAGGATGAATATCCATAACGGGTAAACACCTGTGAAGCAAATCAATAAGTTCGTCACCAAGAGCTTCAAATTCATCTCCTATGGTAAGAGGAACACCCATGAGAGCAGAAAAAGAGGGTGTTGCCTCAATTTTGTGAGAAATCACTTATTGAGACACCCCCTTTTTTACTCTTCCGTATTATTATAGTTAACTGTTCTGTCTCTGTAATGTGAAGGTGTTTCATTGTTGAACTTAGTAAAAATTCTTGTGAAGTAATGCTGATTATCAAAACCAAGCTCGGCAGCTATTTCTTTTATGGAGGTTTGAGGACTGTAAAAAAGCAGTTCCTTTGCCTTTGAAAGCTTGTATTCAATTATGTAATTGAGGGGAGTAGTGTTGAAGGCAGATTTAAAATATCTTATTAATTGCTGCTTTGATATATGGCAGTAATCAGAAATGTCCTGCAATGAAATTTTTTCAGAATGATGTTTCATTATATAGCCTATAGCCATTTTCAGATTTGCAGGAATAACAGCAGAATTTTTAAGTGCATTGTCTGCTAATATTGTGTCAATAGTGTTCTGTGACAATCTTGCAAGGATATCGCTTAGTATAATTGATGACTGCAAATTACACATCAGTTGCCTTTTTATTGAGAATAATTTTATATCATTCATC
>JAZQAB010000085.1:0-9282 GCA_045545055.1 Clostridia bacterium
CTTACTTTTTTAGTTTGTCTTAAATACCATACAGCCTCTGTCGGAATTTTCAATATGCTCCTTGCCGATAAAGCTGTATTCGATGCCGAGAGCCTCCATTCCTGTCTGCCAGAGAACGGGGATATATACTACATTTTTGTAATGAATCAGTGGATATGCTGTGTCGCCGTATTCATAGGTGGTTCCGTTAATTGTAAGCTTTCCCTTATAAATGTCTGCTTTTTCATACACTCTCTCCGTCATACCATTGTCGCCTACAATATCCTCCGATATTTCTCCGCCGCTTGAAAGGACAACCCCCGTTTCCTCTGTCCAGTCGCAGTTAATGCCGAGCATTCTGCAGCCATAATAAGTAAGAGGAATGTAGCTGTAGCCAAGATAGTTTATGAAGGGATATTCTATATCGGAATTTTTGTATCTTCTTCCGTTTAATTCTACAAGATTTTCGCTCAGAAGAACCTCTATGGGATAGTGCCACCATGAATCGTAAGGCTTACCTGTGGCATAGCCGAATTTGAAAGGCTCTACAATATTGCCGTTCTTATCAATTTTTCCGGATTTTGTCATTGTGTTATAGTTATAAACAGGCTCGTTTATTCCAACCTCTGCAATGCCGTTTTTGAATGGGGAGGCACTGTCGTAAATAAAGTCTATAACCTCGTTTCCGTCACGGTCTATATAGCCCCACACGATATATTTTTCGGGATGGCTTTTTCCAACCTGAACAAGTCCTTCGGAAAAATAAAGCTGTGACGGGTAGCGGTTGTTCTTATATTTTGGCTCAATAACAATATTCCAGTTTTCATCGAAAAAGCCTATATTAAATTCATTTGTGGTAAAAGCTGCTCTGCCCTCGGACGGGGGAAGAATTTCCTGATATTTTTGCTCAACGATAACATTGCCGTCTTTATCAATTACACCGTAGTCTGTATAGCTGTATACAGGACCTGTACCATAGTCACGAGGCGGTGCAACACGGACTCTACGTGTGACTATCTTATATTCGCCCAAATCGTGAAGCACATAGCATAAGTCATTTTCCTCTGCGAAGGCAAAGGCTTGAAAAATCAAAACAAAGCTTAAAACCAAACCTAAAATTTTCTTCATAAACCGCACCTCCTTGATTACATTTTTAACTTAACCTCGCAAAATTCTCCTGTTTCTGCATTTCTGTAAATAAGGGTGTTTTCAAGTAAAGTTAATGAGGTCACTTTGTCTGCACTTACAAATAACGGTGCTTTTATATTTCTTTCACTGCTTGCATCAAAAACATAAAGCCGTGCCGCCGGATTTTCGGAATTATCCTTTGCTATCAAGTAGTTTCCGCTGTAGCTAAAGCTTGTATTGGGTGAAAAATCCATCAAGGCAAATCTTCCCTGATACGGCGGAGGAACATCGCCCCAGGGATTTGCGTATAATTCCGCATAAGTGCCATATTCATCCTTTGTTATAACAAGCATTCCCCAATACGGATTTTCGCCCGTTAAGGCATCGTCAACGCAGGAAAGCTGTATCACTTCATGAAGCGGTGCTGAATTTTCTTTAAGCTCAAAATATTCTTTTGTATCAGCCTTGTATTGAGTAAGATTTCCGTTGCGTGTGTATATGACAATCTGCCCGTTAGTAACGCTGTCATAAGCCTCGAAATTGTCAACATTTGAAGCAATTTCCGATGCCTCACCGCTTTTAACATTTATGGAATACAAGAATTTTACTTCTTCCTCGCCCTTATATCCTATTACATAAATATTGTCGCCCACAATCTGCGGAGGAATAACCTCGTCAGATGAATGTCGTCCCTGTGTACCAAAGGAAATGTCGGGGATTTTAACCTCGGTTTTAGCTTCACCAATATAGTAGCAAAATTCCCATGTTCCGGTAAAGAAGGATAATTCAGCCGTTACACCATCGCCATAGGCACGATAGTAGGTTACTATCCCCACTTTCGGACTTTCAAGCTTGGTAAGGGTTTTATCCTTATTAATAATGTATCGGTGGCTTGTGCCCATAGTAGCACCGCCCGAATAGTAGGAAAGGTATACCTTTCCGTCAGAAAAGCTAAGCCCTGCCGGCTGTCCGCTTTCAATATGGTGAATAACCTCCTGATTATCAAGGTCATTGACAGGTGTTCTGTATATATTGCCGTTAGATGAATTATGATGGTAATAATACTCTCCGTCACAGGTAAATCCGGCATAGTAGGAGTTCATTTCCAATGCAGATAAATCAAGCATCTTTACCCTGTGGTTAGATGAATTTATATTAAGTCCACTTTCACTGTCAAAAGAGTATTCCCACCCAAATTCATCTACTGCAAACCGCCATGTTAAGGGGAAATATGTCACATCACGGAAGGTGAGCAGGGGATAAGGCTCGGTTTTATTATCGATGTCCTTTCTGTTTACGATAATATTGAAATTACAGATGTTAACATCGTTTTTTGTAGTGTTCTTATTCTCGCTTTTGTAAGCGGTAAGAATTGAGTTTATATTTTTCCTTGATATAGTAAGTGTATTCGATTCTCCGTCCCACTCCGTTACAAGTCCGAGATGACGACTGTCAAAATAAGTCATAGGAAAGTACGTGATGTCCTTATACACAAGCAGGGGATATTCTTTGTATGTGCTTTCTACCTTGTTGCCGTTAAAATGCACGTCAAAGGCAGGTAAAACTGCGGTTTCTTTCGCATAGGCATTTGATGCAAGTGAGAGAATGATGATTGAAAATAAAACTGCAAATTTTTTCATAGAGAATACCTCCTTGTTAAAATGTGAATGTTTCGGATGGAGCAAGCCCCATCCCTACTATATAATAATTACAGTTTGTAGGGTAGGCATATCGGGTTCGACTCCCTTATGCCCAAGGGCTTGCTCTTGCCGAATTTAACTTAATTTTTTAATTTCCTTTCTGAAGAAATCAACCGTATAAATCGTACCGTCATCCTTAAATATTTCATAGCCGCAAGGGAAATAAGAATGAATTTTTACAAGATTTTCACCGTCAAAGGTATAATATCCGCTATCGGCAATGTTTATTTCCTGACTTCCTTCAGGTGAAGTGAATTTCAGCTTCAAATAAAGCTTGTCACCGCTGCTTCCAAGAATTTCAGCATGATATATTCCATATTCCTCGGAAAGTGAAACCGGTTTATCTGTGCCATTCTTTTGCATAAACAGCATTGACTGGTCAGAATAGTGACTCATAATTGTTTTTACATAGCTTTTTGCCGTAAAATAGATGTTGCCGTCTACGCATATACTTTCTTCGGGGGTGGTTTGACTGCGGAAGGGGATAAGCTCTTCACCGATTTTAATGTATGTCATAGATGATTTGCTTGTTACATTTACGTTTGTGCTGTAATGGGCAAGCTTGTCTATTTCATAGAACACAAGCTCGTCCGAGCTCATTTTTGATGCCAAATGAGAGAATTTTGCATCAGCATAATGGGCGAGATATGTTTCTTTAAAAGCATCAAAATCAAGCTCTTTTATTTCTATTCCGTCTGCAAAGAATTTTCCGTCCTGCTCTGAAACCTCAATCCTTTCAAACGTAAAATCCTCAAACATTGTAGTTGGAGCCTTTTCACCCACTTCAGCCTCAGAAATGCTTTCAATGGTAAGCTCATCTGTATTCAGTCTGTAGTACTCGGTTTTTTCATTCCTTGTAGCAAGAGTAGGGTAAACGGTATAAATAAAATCGGGTTCCTTGTAGTAGGTTTCCCATGTGTCGATTTCAAATACTGTAGAGCCGTCCTTCGTTTTATAAAGGTAGGCACTGCTGTTTTCCTTTTCGTTTTTAATAGTGAATTTTTCAGGAGAAAACGATAAGTCCCAGAAAAATTCCTTTGCAAAATCATATGTCATTGGAAAATAGGTCACGCCCCTGAAATTGAGAAGCGGATAATCCAGATCCAGATTATCAAGTTTTTTCCCGTTTACATAAATATTGTATGACGGATAATACGCCCAAAGCTTAGAATAGTTATTTACAGTTTCATAGATTGAAAGAGTACCTTTAACGCCTGTATGTGCAATGTACAAGCCATCGTCGGCGTCCCAGTATGTGCTAAGCCCAAGTGCTCTGCAATAATCGTACGTCATTGGGAAGTATGTAATATCCTTATATGAAATAAATGGATAGAGAGAATCACGGTAGTAAATCGGTCCGCCAAAAAGCTCTATTTCATAGTCGGGGATAATTACCCGACACCTTGTAGCTGCCTTTGCACCGACAGACGGAATACAAGCAAGTAATAAAAGAGAACAAATAAATAATTTAATAGCTTTTTTCATGTGTGTACCTCCTATTCAGCCACGCTGCCCTTTTTTGAAGCAAAGCCTCCCTTGTGTAAAGGGAGGTGCCCTAAAAGGGCGGAGGGATTGTCTATATATCCAATATCGCCTCCAAAAGCTCATACCCGTCATCGCCAACGGCAATGATTTTTGTATTAAGCTCTCTTTCTATATCCTCCGTGGTAACATCGTCCAAAAGTACGTTTTCACCGTCTCGGAGCATATTTTTTGTAATAATCAGATTGTCACCGAGATTTTTTTCACGAAGCTGCTCTATAATGTCACAACCGCACAAAAGTCCCGAAACTGTAATTTGCTCACCAAAAAAGTTATTGATGATTTTTTCTACATTTATTTTAATGTGGGGATATTTTTTTGTTATTTCCTCTGCAAAATTGCACATTGTGCTATGTACCGCTGCCCCCGTTACGAGGGTTACGGTGCGGTTTTTTTCTGTAGCAGGGGAGTCTTTTAATGCATCGGTAAGCTCCTCCCGAAGTGACGCAATCATACCCACGCCGTTTTCAATCTGCGGAAAACCACAGTAGGCATTGCTTTCGGGAATTTCATACCCTGCTTTAAGATAAATTTCGTCAGAGGCATATACAAAGCCTGTCCCCACCTCGCTTATAGCCTTTTTCTGCCACTTTTCAATTTCTGCTATAAGCTCTTTTGCTTTATCGCTGCCCACCGCCGTCATGGGGCAAAGTCCCTCTCGGTGCTTTGTGAGGCCTATAGGAACAACGGATACGCTTTTTACACACGAACGCATTTCATAAAGCTTTTCTATCGTATAGGAAAGCTCGTCCCCGTCATTAAACCCCGGGCACAAAACTATCTGGCAGTTCATTATAATGCCATTATCACAGAGTTTTCTCATGATTTCGGGAAGCCTTGCGGCTTTTGGATTTTTCAGCATTTTTACCCTTAAATCGGGATTCATGGTATGAACGGAAATGTTTATAGGACTTATACGAAGCCTTATTATCCTGTCAATCTCATCATCGTCAAGGTTTGTAAAGGTCACATAATTTCCCTGAAAGAATGAAAGCCGTGTATCATCGTCCTTAAAATAGAGGCTTTCCCTCATACCCTTGGGAAGCTGGTCTATAAAGCAGAACACACACTTATTTGTGCAATGAAGAGGCTTATCCATAAGCGAGCTTTCAAATTCCACGCCAAGCGGTTCATAGGCATCTTTTTCAATGTCTACTTCTGCAACTTCACCCTGCTTTGTAAGCACCGTAAGCGTAATAAACTCATCATTTATGAGGAAGCGGTAGTCAAGCACATCCTTAATTTCAACGCCGTTTATCTTTTCAATTACGTCACCTGCTTCAAGACCTATTTCTTCTGCTATAGAACCCTTTTCCACGTATTTAATTAGTGCTGACAATGTGCTCACTTCCTTTCGCAAATGCGGAATTCGGAATACGGAGTGCGGAATGAATAGCACACAAATTACTCTTTATTCTGCATTTTAATTGTTTTAGTTATTGAAGTTAATATGCTGATGATTTCATCTATGTCATTGCTCAAACTGTCATATTCTATCTCTGCCAAATAATCTGTAGCATTCAATAGCTTAATCCAATAGTAAGATTCATTAGCTTCTTTAAGAGCAATGGTCATTTTGGCAAAGAAATCAGCTTTTGAATGTGCTCTTTCTGCCTCGGACACATTTGCACCTATGCTTGTGCCGCTGCGAAGCAATTGTTTAGACAATACAAATTCCTTTTTTTCTGCAGAAAGGTATTTGTAGAGCTTTATGATTCTTACTGCGAAATCAAAGCTTTTTTGCTCAATGATATTTTCATTCCGCATTCCGTACTCCTCATTCCGCATTTTGTGAGCGGTCTACACCGCTGACAATCGCAAGTCCGAGCTCATCAAGCTGTTTCTGATCAACCACATCGGGTGACGCAATCATCAGCTCGCCGCTGTCCTTAACCTTGGGGAATGCAATTGTATCACGGATTGAGTCACAGCCTGCCATCAGCATAACGATTCTGTCAAGACCGTATGCAAGTCCACCGTGAGGGGGTGTGCCGTAGCGGAACGCATTAAGGAGATAGCCGAATCTTTCCTGTGCCTGCTCGGCAGTGAAGCCGAGACATTCAAACATTTTCTGCTGCATAGCATGGTCGTAAATACGGATGCTTCCGCCGCCAAGCTCGTAGCCGTTAAGAACAATATCATATGCCTTTGCACGAACTTTTCCGGGGTCCGTGTCAAGAAGTGCAATATCCTCGTCCTTGGGAGAGGTGAAGGGGTGGTGCATTGCAACGTAGCGGTTTTCCTCCTCGTCATACTCAAGAAGCGGGAAGTCAGTCACCCAAAGAAGGTTAAACATTCCATCGGGAATAAGGTCAAATCTTTTTGCAATTTCACAGCGAAGTGCACCAAGCGATGCATAAACAACACTTGCTTTAAGGTCTGCCACAAAGAGGATAACGTCCCCTGCCTTGGCGTCTGCCTTATCTGCAATTGCACGAAGTTCTTCGGGAGAGAAGAATTTTGCAATGCTGCCGCGGATTTCGTTTTCATCAATAATAAGCCAAGCCATACCCTTAGCCTTGTAGGTCTTTACAAATTCAACAAGGTTATCAAGTGTTTTTCTTGTAAGCTTGTCGCTAAGTCCCTTTGCATTGATTGCACGGACTGTTCCACCATTTTTAACAGTATCTGCAAATGCACTAAAGCCGCAGCCGTCGAAAAGCTCGCTCATATCGCAAAGCTCAAGACCGAAGCGTGTGTCGGGCTTATCGGAGCCGAAGCGGTCCATTGCCTCCTGCCATGTAAGACGTGGGAGAGGAAGCGTCACATCATAGTCAAGCACTTCCTTAAACACTCTTTTAAGGAAGCCCTCGTTCATATTCATCACATCGTCTTCATCAACGAAGCTCATTTCAAGGTCAATCTGTGTAAATTCAGGCTGACGGTCAGCACGTAAATCCTCGTCACGGAAGCACTTCGCAATCTGAATATATCTGTCCATACCGCCCAGCATCAAAAGCTGCTTGTACTGCTGGGGTGACTGGGGAAGTGCGAAGAAATTGCCGGGGTACACACGGCTGGGAACAAGATAGTCACGTGCACCCTCAGGTGTACTCTTTGTAAGAATGGGAGTTTCAATTTCAAGGAAGCCGTTTTCGTCAAAGTATCTTCTTGCCACCTGTGTAACACGGTGACGAAGCTTGAGTGTATTAACAAGAGTGGGACGGCGAAGGTCAAGATAGCGGTATTTAAGCCTTAAATCCTCGCCTGCCTTAACATCATCAGTAATAACAAAGGGGGTAACGTCACAGGTGTTTAAAATACGAAGCTCACTTGCCTCAATTTCAACCTTACCTGTGGGAATATTGTCGTTAATATTGCTTCTCATTCTTACAGTGCCTGTTACCGCAATTACATATTCCATGTGAAGCTCAGAAGCTTTTTTCTGAAGCTCCTCATTGCCCGGCTCGAAAACTATTTGGGAAATACCGCTTCTGTCACGGATATCAACAAAAACAAGACCGCCCATATCTCTGGCTTTTGCAACCCAACCCATAAGAGTTACGGTTTCACCGATGTGTGCTTCTCTCAGCTCACCGCACATATATGTTCTTTTTAATCCTTTAATTGTATCCATGCTAATTACTCCTTCACTATTTTAATAAGCTCGTCAAGGTTTTCAAGGCTAACCTCTGCCGTGGCTTTTTCTTTCATATTTTTAAGCGTGGCAGTTTTCTTTTCTGCCTCATCTGTTCCGATTACCATGCTGAAGCGGGCACCGCATTTATCGGCGTATTTCATCTGTGCCTTAAGGCTTCTGCCACACAAATCTCTTTCGCACTTGATTCCTTCCTTACGAAGCTTGTCGGCAAGAGCAGTTACAAAGAGCTTTGTTTCGTCACCGATATTTGCAATGAAAATGTCGGGCACATTTTCAAAAACAGGAAGTGCGTCAGCCTCCTCAAGTGCGAGGATAAGCCTTTCTATACCCATTGCAAAGCCTATACCCGGTGTGGAAGCACCGCCAAGCTCCTCTATAAGTCCGTCATATCTTCCGCCGCCGCAAACCGTTCCGGCAGTTCCCTGCAGTGCAGTCTTGAACTCAAACACGGTCTTTGTATAATAATCAAGTCCTCGTACGATTGTGCCGTCTACATTGTAGCTTATTTCCATTGCTTCAAGGTGCTTTTTCACTTCTTCAAAATGGTTGTGACATTCCTCGCAGATATAATCAAGAAGTACAGGGGCTTTATCGGCAATTTCTCCGCAAACGGGGCTTTTGCAGTCCAGTATACGCAGGGGGTTCTTCTCAAACCTGTCACGGCAGGTCTGGCAAAGAGTGCCGTCTTCAATATAAGGACGGAAGTAATCCTTTAATGCCTCGTTATATTTTTTTCGGCATGTGGGGCAACCTATAGAGTTAATATTAAGGTTAAGCTTCTTAATGCCAAGCTCGGTTAAAATGGTTTTTGCAAGTGAGATAACCTCTGCATCCACAACCGGCTCGCTTGTGCCATAACACTCCGCACCAAACTGGTGAAACTCCCTGAGTCTGCCTGCCTGTGGCTTCTCATAGCGGTAGCAGGTAATATTATAGCAAAGCTTGGCAGGGAGAGGCTGTGCATATATGTTATGCTCCAAAAAAGCTCTTGCAACCGAAGCCGTACCCTCAGGACGAAGTGTGATGCTTCTTCCGCCCTTGTCGTTAAAGGTGTACATTTCTTTTTGCACAACGTCTGTTGTGTCACCCACGCCACGCTCAAAAAGCTCCGTATGCTCAAACACAGGCGTGCGGATTTCACTGTAGCCAAAGCGTGTGCTTATATCAGCTATTTTATTTTCAATATACTTCCATTTTAAAATATCGGGTGACAGAATATCTGCCGTACCTCTTGGTGCAGTAATTGCCACAAAAATCAGTCCTTTCTGAATAGATAAACACAATATCTCCAATTTTACATACATTATCACTTTATTTTACTATTTTATAGGT
>JAZQAB010000086.1:0-6311 GCA_045545055.1 Clostridia bacterium
GTTTGACGGATGGTATACCGATAAAGAACTTACCTCAAAATATGATTTTTCCATTCCTGTAACAAAGTCATTTACCCTTTATGCGAAGTGGACAAAGGCAGAAGGTGAAACTACAGGCTTAAAGTTTATCGACATCAAAAAAGATGCATGGTATTATGACGTTATAAAAACGGCTGTAGAAAAAGGTCTTATGAACGGAATTTCAGAAACAGAATTTGCTCCTGAAAAAGAAGTTACAAGAGGTATGTTTGTAACCATTCTTTACAGAATGGCAGGTGAGCCTGTTGTGGACGATTTTGCGGAATTTACAGATGTTTCAACAGATACATACTATGCAAAGGCTGTTGCATGGGCAAGTGCTAACGGAATAGTCAACGGTATCACAGATGAGCTTTTTGCTCCGGACTCAAACATCACACGTGAACAAATGGCAGTAATGCTTTATAGATATAAGAAGGCTGATAAAGCGGGAAGTACAGCTACCTATACTGATGAAAGTTCAATTTCCGAATATGCTCTTGATGCAATCAACTGGGCAAATGCAGCAGGCATTATGACAGGCAATGAGGACGGCTCTTTTGCACCCTTGAGAAACTCAACAAGGGCAGAAGCCGCAGCCGTATTTGTAAGAATGTTGGGCTGATATAAAAACCAGGGACTGTAGCAAAACGATTTTTAAAATCGGGTTGCTACAGTCCCTTTTGATGTATGGCGGAAACTATATATTCCCGATGCATTTTTTTGCCGCATAGATTACATAATATGCTTAAGAGGTGGTATTATGCAATCTATATGGAACGAAAACATAAAACGTCCCCGGTTTGATAAACTGCAGGGGGATATAAAAACCGATGTGCTGATTATCGGTGGAGGAATTACGGGACTACTTTGTGCCTATATGATGCAAAAGGAAGGCGTTGACTGCGTTTTGGTCGAAGCAGATAAGATATGCGGTGGCATTACGCAGAATACGACGGCAAAAATCACATGTCAGCACGGACTTATTTATGACAAGATGATACAAAGATTCGGAAAGGAAAAAGCACAGCTCTATTTTGAAGCACAGACGGAAGCTCTGCATCAGTATCAAGAGATGTGTAAAAACATAGAGTGCGACTTTGAGAGTCGGGATTCTTTTGTATATTCTTTAAATGACCGCAAAAAAATTGAAAATGAGGTAAAAGCTCTTGAAAAAATCGGGCAGAGTGCGATTTTTACCGAAAAAGTACCGTTGCCTTTAAAAGTATCGGGAGCAGTGGGAATTAAAAATCAGGCACAGTTTCAGCCCTTGAAATTTGCCCTTTCCATTGCAGAAAAACTGCCGGTATACGAAAATACAAAAGTGCTTGAAATAAAGCCCCATGGAGCGAAAATCTACGGGGGAAATATCAGGGCAGAAAAAATTGTGGTGGCAACTCATTTTCCTTTTATTAATAAGCACGGAAGCTATTTTCTTAAAATGTATCAGCACCGTTCCTATGTAATTGCGTATGAAAACGCCCAAAAAATTAACGGAATGTATGTTGACGAGGATAAAAAAGGAATGTCCTTCAGAAGTTATAATGATATGCTTTTATTAGGGGGAGGAGGACATCGCACAGGTAAAAAAGGCGGAAATTGGGAGGAAATTTCTGCCTTTGCAAAAAAGAATTATAAAAATGCTTCAGAAATAACAAGGTGGGCAACTCAGGACTGTATGACTGTTGATGATATTCCATATATAGGACAATATTCAAAGAATACCCCCTCTCTTTATGTTGCATCGGGGTTTAATAAATGGGGTATGACCTCCGCTATGACATCGGCAATGCTTCTGAGTGACCTTGTAAGAGGAAAAGAAAACAAGTATTCAGAGGTTTTTTCTCCATCAAGAACTATTCTTCGCCCTCAATTAGCCGTAAACGCCGCAGAGTCATTAATTGGACTTATTACACCAACAGCTCCCAGATGCCCTCATATGGGCTGTGCACTCCGGTACAATTCACAGGAACATTCGTGGGATTGCCCCTGTCACGGGTCAAGATTTAACGAAAATGGCGAAATAATTAATAATCCTTCAAATGATGATATGAAGAAAGACTGAATTAATGAAAAAAACACTTGATATTTATAGGAAAATGATGTAAAATGTATTATAGGTAAATTTATTTACGAAAGGAAAGTTTTAAAATGATTTCAGCAGGCGATTTTAGAAACGGCGTAACCTTTGAATATGATGGAAGTGTATATCAGATTATTGAATTCCAGCATGTTAAGCCCGGTAAGGGTGCAGCGTTCGTAAGAACAAAGATTAAGAACGTAATTTCAGGCGGTGTTGTTGAAAAGACATTCAACCCCACAGATAAGATGCCCAAGGCACACATTGACCGTAAGGATATGGAATATCTTTACAACGACGGTGATCTTTTCTACTTCATGGATCCCGAAAGCTACGAGCAGATTCCCGTAAGTGCAGATCAGCTCGGTGATGCTCTTAAGTTTGTTAAGGAGAATATGCAGGTTAAGATTCTTTCCTACAAGGGAAATATCTTCGCTATCGAGCCTCCGAACATTGTAGAGCTTGCAATTACAGAAACAGAGCCCGGCTTTGCAGGTAACACTGCTACCGGTGCTACAAAGCCCGCTACACTTGAAACAGGTGCAGTTGTGCAGGTTCCCCTGTTTATTGACAATGGCGAAACAATCAAGGTTGACACCCGTACAGGCGAATACCTTGGTCGTGCATAATTAAAAATTTTGGAGGTTAATATGAGCTATTTAACAGAAAAAATGGCATATATCGGTGGTCTTGCAGAAGGTCTCGATATTGACGAAACCACTAAAGAAGGAAAGCTTCTCATGGCAATTGTAGAAGCTATTGCAGATATTGCAGACGAGATTGACGAAATCGAAGAAGTATGCGAAGATATGCAGGCTCAGATTGACGAGGTTGATGAAGACCTTGCAGAAATCGAGGAGCTCATTTACGGCGAAGATGATGAGGATTTTGAAGACGATGAAGAATTCAGCGTTGAATGTCCCAACTGTGGCGACCTGATTTATCTTGACCTTGATTCTTTGGAAGACTGTGACAAGATTACTTGCCCCGGCTGTAACGAAGAAATTGAACTTGAGTTTGACTGCGATTGTGAAAATTGCAGCGAGTGCTGCGAAGACTGATTGGTGCTTCGTATAAATTGTCACGCCCTCAAAGCTTTTTGAGGGTGTGGCACTTTTTTAGTAATTGAGGTGTAAAAAATGAAACGTACTACTATTAAACAGCTTTTCAGAAGCACCGACCTTAAAAACGGGGAAAAGGTGCGTGTTGCAGGTTGGATTCGCTCTATCCGTGCAAATAATAATGTCGGATTCGTTTCAATCAACGACGGCAGCTTTTTTGACTGCCTTCAGGTTGTAATTGAAAAAGACAAGCTTGACTGCTACGATAAAATTGCTTCTCTTAACGTGGGCAGTGCAGTTTATTTTGAGGGAAGCATAGTCCTTACTCCCGATGCAAAGCAGCCTTTCGAGCTTAATGCTGACATTGCGGAAATTGAGGGTGAATCTACGCCCGACTATCCTTTACAGAAGAAGCGTCATTCAAACGAATACCTTCGTACAATTGCACATCTTCGTCCCAGAACAAATACATTCTCCGCAGTTTTCCGTGTGAGAAGTATTCTTGCGTATGCAATTCATTCTTTCTTTAACGAGAGGGGATTTGTATATGTGCATACCCCCATTATCACCACAAGTGACTGTGAGGGTGCAGGGGAGATGTTCAGGGTAACTTCTCTTGATATTGAAAATCCTCCTAAGAATGAGGACGGAAGTGTTGACTTTTCACAGGATTTCTTCGGCAAGCCCACCAGCCTTACCGTAAGCGGTCAGCTTAACGTAGAAACTCATGCGATGGCACTTGGCAGTGTTTACACATTCGGTCCCACCTTCCGTGCGGAAAAGAGTAATACTCCCCGTCACGGTGCGGAATTTTGGATGGTTGAGCCGGAAATTGCTTTTGCAGACCTTGAAGACGATGCACAACTGGCAGAAGACATGCTTAAGTACATCATTAAATATGTACTCGACCATGCTCCCGAAGAAATGCAGTTCTTCAATAAGTTTATAGATAATACTCTTCTTGAAAGACTGGAAACAGTCCTCAATTCAGACTTCGGCAGGGTTTCCTATACCGAAGCTATCAAGCTTTTGCAGGAAAGCGGAGAAAAGTTTGAATATCCCGTAGAGTGGGGTATAGACCTTCAGACTGAGCATGAACGCTATCTTACTGAAAAGATTTTCAAGCGTCCCGTGTTCGTTATGGATTATCCCAAGGATATCAAAGCATTCTATATGCGTATGAATGACGACGGAAAGACCGTTGCCGCTATGGACTGTCTTGTACCCGGCGTAGGCGAAATCATCGGCGGAAGTCAGCGTGAGGAGCGTCTTGATCTTCTTGAAAAGCGTATGGAAGAGCTCGGACTTGACCCCAAGGATTATTGGTGGTATCTTGACCTTCGTCGTTACGGAAGTGCAAAGCATGCAGGCTTTGGTCTCGGCTTTGAAAGAGCACTTATGTATATCACAGGTATACAGAATATCCGTGATGCGATGAGCTTCCCCAGAACAACAGGCAGTGCAGAATTTTAATAGAGCGGTGATATTATGAATCCAACGGTTAAGAAAGCTTTATTATTCACAGCAGGTGCATGGCTTGTAGGGAAAATGTTTGGCACGGCATGCTTGTTATGCTTGCTGTTAATAGCTTTAATATATATTTTGTGGAAAAGACGTGCCGTTATACTTACACAGGTTGCATCACAAAGCTATTTTATAAAAGGTGACGCACAAAAAGGCAAAAAGTTTTATGAAAAGGCATATAAAACGGGTGCAATGACTCCCGACTCTAAAATAGCATATTCCTCATTTTGCCTTAGGGAAAACGATTTTGAAAAGGGGAGAAGCCTCCTTAACGAAGTGATTGATTCCCAGCGAACAACTGCGGAGGATAAAGTTAATGCAAGGCATAATCTTGCCGTGCTTGTATGGAAAGAGGGCAACCTTGACGAAGCACTAAAAATCCTTGAGGCTGTGCACAAGGAAAGACCTGCAACAAATACGTTCGGCACATTGGGCGTGCTTTATCTGGAGAAGGTAAAGCAGACCAAAAATTATGCTGATGTACTTGATTTTATGCTTGAAGCATATGATTATAACGACTATGACAAAACTATAGCCGATAACCTCGGTGAACTTTATCTTCTTATGGGCGAATATGAAAAAGCCAAGGAAGTTTATGAAAAGCTTTTGGAGCAAAATCTTTTCACCCCCATGCCATATTATAACTATGGACTGGTTTTAAAAGAAATGGGCGATACAGAGGGTGCGAGGGAAAGCTTTGAAAAAGCACTTAACTGCCGTTTTACAAGTGTAATTACCGTCACCAAGGAAATGGTAGAAAGTGAGCTTGATTCACTCAATTAATAATCAGCCGATGCATAATTTAATTATGCATCGGCTGACAAATGTTACTTTTTTTCTTGACGGATAATGGCTTTTGTGCTATTATATATGAGGTGGCAAAATGGAAAATAAATTTATGAAAATTGCACTTTCAGAAGCACAGAAGGCTATTGACGAGGGCGAAATGCCCGTAGGGGCAGTTGTTGTGAAGAACGGAGAGGTTATTGCCGCAGGGCATAATATCCGTAACGAGAAGCACGACCCCACGCTTCATGCAGAAATAGTTGCAATTCGCAAGGCTTGTGAGAAGCTTTGTGATTGGCGGCTTTCGGATTGTGATTTGTATGTCACTTTGGAGCCGTGTGTTATGTGCAGCGGTGCTATTATCAATGCCCGTATGCGTAGCGTGTATTTTGGTGCATATGATGCAGAATACGGTGGTGCAGGCGGTAGAATAGATTTGTTTTCAAAATCATATTTCGGCAGTAATACCCAAGTTTACGGCGGAATTATGGAAGATGAATGTACATCTATGCTGAAAAGCTTCTTTGCCTCTCTTCGCGAAGTGAAGAAGAATTAAATATATTTGCCAAAATTAAATACGGAGCGGTATCGAAGTGGTCATAACGGGGCGCACTCGAAAGGTTGTACATCAAAAAGAACTTTATTGAGCTTAAACCCCGATATTATGGGATTTTTACCATTTCTGATTTTAGTAAAATCTGTTTGTTTTGCCCTGAATTTTGCCCTAAATGTGAGTTTTGCCAAAATTGTGGGTTTAACATATAAAAATTAAATATTTGGAGATGTACCCAAGTGGTTGAAGGGTCCGGATTCGAAATCCGGTAGGTCGGTTTTGCCGGCGC